>NZ_MUAV01000050.1:0-7917 GCF_003265965.1 Rhodovulum viride
CCGCGCCGTCCGGAAGGGACCGCGTCCCACTGCATCTCGGGATCGAACCAGACGGCCAGCGAGCCGCGCTGCCTCAGCGCCTGATTATACGCTTGCCAGTTGATCGTCTTGTAGATCGGCTTCGGAGGTCTGCTCATGCTGCCCGGCTAGCATGCTGGATTCACGAGATGAATCCCCTGGATTTGCGCAACAACGCCGGCTGCTGGCCAGGGGGAGCTGTGACCTTTTCTCACGCGCTGAATGGGTTGGACATAGTGCTCGAAGAGCCCGCGCGAATCGTCCGCCTTCCTTTCGTCTCAGCGCGGAATAAAGCGTGTCTGGCGCAGTTGATTTATAGGCAACGATTATTTTCAGTCTATAAATTCAGGGATGACCTGCGCGCAGGCAACCACGTTAAATTGCGGGGTGCTGCGGCGCGGCCCTGGCCACTTTGTTTACCGCTGCCAATCAGCCCAAGCTCTTCCCGAGCGCTTCCTTGACACTCTGATAAAGCGACGACCTGAACGCCTCGTCCTGGTTATGAAGCTTGTAGAGTTCCAATTCCTCTTTTCGGCGTTTCAGCATGACTTCCTTCATGATTTTGTCGAACGCCAGGTCGCGACTGTATGGATCAGGGTTTCCATCGAACTTCTCCTCGAAGTCTGGATGAGCCTGAACACTCTCCACAATGTTCAGGAACTTGATCCGCTGTTCCTCTGGTGTGGCTCCCCAGCCTTGGAACCAACGCTCGTTGAAGCTGCGGATGATCTCTCCGAGCGGGTCTTCCTGCACCTCTCCTTCGCGGTAGCCGCGGGGATTGGGGTTCTGCGGCTCCAGTTCTGCTTCCGAACTGTCCAGGTCGATGGCATGGTTCAGCTTGGTCCTCTCCAGCCCGTACGACGACAGGTCAACGGCCTCGAGAAGCTCATCCAGGGCATCCTGGTTGGGGTCCTGAATGTTCAGCTTCGGCACCAGGAACTTCAGGAACCAGAACAGTTTCTCCCAGGCCAGAACCTCGAACGGCATGATCGCGGCCATCTGGCCGTAGATCTTGACGAATTGCTTGGCCTTGATCTTGAAGTCGATCTTTTCGGGGTCATCCAGCTCCAGGCTGGTGTTGAAGCGCTCAGCAGCAACATCGATGAGCGGGCTCAGCTTCTCGGCATCCTCGCCGTCGAAGAACCGCGTGCAGAATTCCTCGACCTCGGACCATTCGTACACGCCAACATCGTCCAGGGATGCCTTCAGTTCGTGCAGGACGTTGACGTCCGTCGCCTCGGACAGTGTGGTCACCGTGAAGAACGGGTCGAAGGCCGCCTTGATGTCCTCGGTCGAGTTGAAGAAGTCGAGAACGAACAGGTCCTCGGTCCGCTTGCCCAGCTTCGGCGAGGACCGGTTCAACCGGGACAAGGCCTGAACCGCCAGCACTGATTGCAGCTTCTTGTCGACGTACATCGCGCAGAGCTTCGGCTGATCGAAACCGGTCAGGTACTTGTTCGCGACGATGAGCAGCCGATACTCGTCTTTGTCAAATTCGCTACGGGTCTTGTCCTCCGCCACCCCGTTCATGTCGGCCTCGGTGTACTTGACCCCATCGACATCCTTCTCGCCGGAAAAGGCGATCAGCGCCTTGAACGGGTTGCCGCGCTTGGCAAGCTCCGCCTGGACGGCCTTGTAGTACCGGATCGCCATCTCGATGTTCTGCGTGACGATCATCCCCTTGCCCTTGCCACGCAGCTTCTTCGGGTTGACCACATTGTCGATGAAGTCATCGACCATGATCTCGGCCTTGGTGTTGATCGTCTGCTGGCTCCGCTCGACATAGGCGCGCAGCTTCTTCTGCGCCTTGGAGGTGTCGAACAGGGGATTGTCCTCGATGGACTTCTGGATCTCGTAGTAGCCCTTGTAGGTCGTGTAATTCGCCAGCACGTCGAGGATGAAGCCCTCCTCGATCGCCTGCTTCATGCTGTACAGATGGAAGGGCCGGAAGCGGCCGTCAGGCTGCTTCTCGCCGAACTTCTCCAGGGTGATCGGCTTCGGCGTCGCAGTGAAGGCAAAGTAGGAGGCGTTGCCGCGCATCTTGCGGGCCTGCATGGCTGCCACGACCTTGTCCTGCGTGTCGTCTTCGTCCGGGTCGCCGCCCATTGCCTGGTTCATCTTGTCACTGGCGATGCCGCTCTGACCGCTGTGCGCCTCGTCGATGATCACTGCGAAACGCTTGTCGCCCAGGTCCTCGATACCGTCGATGATGAAGGGGAACTTCTGGATCGTCGTGATGATGATCTTCTTGCCGTTCTCCAGCGCTGCCTTCAGGTCCGACGACTTCAGCGCCGGGGCCACGATATTCTTGACCTCGGAGAAGTCCTTGATGTTGTCGCGCAGCTGCTTGTCCAGCAGGCGGCGGTCGGTCACCACAATCACGCTGTCGAACAGCGGGGCGTCCAGCGCCTTGGCGCCCGGCAGGCCCAGTTCCGCCGGGTAGGTCTCGATCAGCTGGTAGGCGGTCCAGGTGATGCTGTTGGACTTCCCCGAACCGGCAGAGTGCTGGATCAGGTAGCTGTGCCCCACGCCCGTCTCAGCGGCGTGGGACAGCAGCTGCCGGACCACGTTCAGCTGGTGGTAGCGCGGGAAGATCAGCGTCTTTTTCGGCAGCGGGTCAGTCTTCTTGCCCTCCAGCAGAACGAAGTGCTGGATGATCCCGGCAAGGCTTGCCGGTTGCAGCACCTCTTCCCACAGGTAGGCCGTCTTGTGGCCATTGGGGTTCGGTGGGTTGCCCGCGCCCTCGTTGTGGCCCTTGTTGAACGGCAGGAAGAAGGTCTTCGCCCCGTCCAGCTTCGTCGCCATCCACACCTCGTCGGTGTCGGCGGTCATATGGACCAGCACGCGGCCGAAGGTCATTAGGGTCTGCTTGGCATCACGCTCGCGGTACTGCTTCTGGCCGTGGTAGCGGGCGGTCTGGTGGGTCCAGGCGTTCTTCAGCTCCAGCGTCACCAGCGGCAGCCCGTTGAGGAACAGCACCATGTCCACCGATTCATTCGGGTTGGCGGTGCTGTGGTGGACCTGCCGGGTCACGCTCCAGATATTGGCGGCGAAGTTGTCGTGGACCTTCTGCGCCGAACTCGCCAGCGGGGCGGGGTACATCAGGGTGAAACGCGCGTTGTCGACGGGCAGGCCCTTCTTCAGGACGTGCAGCAGGCCCTTGGACTTGATCAGCTTGTCGATCTGGCCGGTGATCTTGGCCTGCCAGTCGGCAGGGTTGTGTTGCTTGAGCTTGTCGAGGTCCCTGGACTGAGTGGTTTCGAGGAACTCCCAGAACTTGGCGCGGTCGAGCGCGAGGGACGCGTCGAAGTCCGAGGGTTGGCCGATGCGGAAAGGGCCGGTCTCGGCAGCGGCCCCGGCGGCCAGCTCTTCGGAGCTCGCGCCGCAGAGCCGTCGTTCAATGGCCTGTTCGAGGGCGATTTCCTTGGTGTTGCTGACCGCGACATTCATGGGACTCTCACTTCACGTCCTGGCACCCGGGGCCCCGTCCCGGGGCCGGGCGCTTACACTACCTTGATCTTTCCAGTCACCGCTGCGTTGATCAAGCTCGTCTTGTATTCCCGCAATGCGGTGATCTGGGATTCCTTGAGGGTAATGGCATCGCCAATCCGCTTCTTTGTCGCTTCGACGAATTCGACGATATGCTTTTGTTCATCTGCTGGTGGGACGACCACGAAGCGATGCGCGAGGTTATTGAAACGAATGCGGACGGCGCGCTGGCGCACCGCATTACAGATCACCTGAATGTACCGTGCCAGCGCCATCTCGCGCAGAAGGTAGGCAAAGTATTGCTGGGAAAGCCCATCTTGGATTGGGTCGCAGATAACGTATTCAGGGGTGCATTTTCCATCGGAATCCGAGACGCCAATAGCCCCTTCGAAAGCGTCCATTGAGTTCAGCACAAGCTGACCAACTCGAATACCTTGATAACCGCCTTCGATGATTGCCTCGGTGAAACCTTCGAGGCGGCGGTTGGAACGGAGCGTGACTTGCCCGTCGCGGAAAGAGGTCACGACTTCATCGCCGGGGCGAACGGGCAAACGACTCTGCTCGAACAAATATTTGAAGCGGTGAATGCCCCAATGCGCGGGGATCTGGCCGATCCAGTCGATGCCGCTGTCCTTCATGGGGGCGGCGGGGTTCAGGCCGCGGGTGACGGCCTGCTGGATCAGGATCTGCCTGCGCTCGGCCAGTAGCCTGATCTGCGCCTCCTTGATCCGCACCGCCTCGTCAATCGTCGCGCATTTCCCATCCAGAAACGCGACGATTGCCGCCTGCTCCTCGGGAGGCGGCGCGGGAAGCAGGACATTCTTCAGATCACCTTGGGATATCTTCATCCTGATGGTATTGAGCTGACCGGTGCCACTCAGCTTCATCAAAATGCCTTTCCCGTGGCGAAGCAGGCCTTTCTGGAACGCGGAGTTTGAAAACACTCGCTCGTAGTAATCGACGTTCACTTCTTGCCGCGTGGCATACATCGCGTAGTAGACTGGGCTGATCGCGCCAAAATATTTCGACCGTCCAACGGCCCCAACGATAACATTCATGCTGTTCAGGACGATGTCGTCGGGACGCGCGATTTTATACGCGGTGAGTTCGTCTTTACGCTTGTTCCCGCCTCGTCCTTCTTCGCTGTAGAGTGTCACACCATGAGCAATCGACAATGACAGCACTTCTTCCGTGATGACGGGGTCATTCTTCTCGTTTCGGAAGGCGAAGTTCGCGCGTACCGGCTGAACCTCCCAGTGAGAAGGTAGGTCTTCGATCCAGTCGCTGCCGGTGTCACGGTAGCTCTCATACTTCGGATATGCCGCGATGGTCATTCCGCGGGCTCCAGCTTGGTCGCGACCTCGACACCGAGGATGTCGGCGATCAGCCCGTCGGCCTTTTCTTCCAGGGCCAGGATGTCCTGCGTCACCTCCTCAAGGCTGCGCAGCGGCTTGTGGCGGTAGAAATACTTGTTGAAGCTGATCTCGTAACCGATCTTCACGGAGTCGAGGTTGATCCAGGCTTCGTCGACATGCGGCTTCACCTCCGCCAGGAAATAGCGGTGGATGTCGTCCTTCAGCGGCACGCTTTCCGCATCGCGCAGGTCAGCGGTGCTCTCGTAGGTCAGGTAGCTGCCGTCCGTCTGCCGGTACCAGCCGAAATCGGCCAGATCCTCCGCCGCACAGCCCAGATGCGTGGTCAGGTCCGCGACCTCCGCGCTGGTCAGCTTGTGCTTCTTGGCGATGACCTTCTGGGCTGTCTCGTCGTACCAGCTGACGGCGTTCAGGATGGCGTTCTTCTCGGTCACGCCCAGCTTGATCTTGCGCGCCTTGATCGCGGCGTTGACCGCCTTGCGGAAGGCGTTGAAATCGTCGGTCTCCTCCGTGCCCACATCGCCCATGATCCGGGTCGCCGTGGCCAGCAGGTCGCGCAGCTTCACCCAGTATTTGGTGTCGAGCAGCTTGGCCTTCGCCTTGGCGTTCAGGGTTAGCCCCGCTTCCTCGCACCAGGCCATGATTGCCTTGGTCTGCTCCTTGAGGAAGCCCGGCTGATAGACCTGATCGCCGTGTTCGCCATAGAGCCATTCCATCGGCTCGCGCAGCGACTTGTCAAAACGCAGGGGCGCGAGGCGTTCGGCGCTGAAACCCGCGCGGCGGCGGTCCGGGCGTTCGATGGTGACCTTGTGGTAGCCGAAGTCCGCATTGTCGAAGACCTGCACGGCGATGCCGGTGGGATCATTGTTGGCGTCCATCTCGCGCTCGATGGGGGCGAAGGCGAGGAAGGCGTCGGTGATCTGCTGAATGTGCTCGTCCGAGAACTCGCAGTTCTTGTCGCCGAGGTTCTTGCGCAGCTTGCGGAACAGCAGGTTGGCGTCGATCAGCTGGACCCGCCCGCGCCGTGCCTCGGGCTTGGCGTTGGACAGGAGCCAGATGTAGGTGGTGATGCCGGTGTTGTAGAACAGGTTGTTGGGCAGCTGGATGATGGTGTCGAGCCAGTCGTTCTCGATGATGAAGCGGCGGATGTTCGATTCCCCGCTGCCCGCATCGCCGGTGAACAGGCTGGAGCCATTGTGGACAGACGCGATGCGCGACCCGAGCGGGCTGGCGCTCGTGGACTTCATCTTGCTGACCATCTCCATCAGGAAGAGCAGCTGCCCGTCCGATGAGCGCGGCGTGGCGTCCATGGTCTCGACCTTGCCCCAGTAGTCGGCAAGCTCTACCTGGAAGCGGGGGTCGATGACGTCCTTGCCGTCCTTGATGTATTTGACTTCGCTGTTCCAGCTTTTGCCGTAGGGCGGATTGGAGAGCATGAAGTCGAAGCGGTTGGCCGAGAACTCGTCGGTCGACAGGGTCGAACCCACGCGGATGTTTGCGGGGTCATTGCCCTTGATCATCATGTCCGACTTGCAGATCGCGTAGGTCTCGTCGTTGATCTCCTTGCCGTAGAGATAGACGTCAGCGTTGGTCCGGATCGGACCGCCCGGGTCCTTGATGTAATTCTGTGCCTCGGTCAGCATGCCGCCCGACCCACAGGCGGGGTCGTAGATCGTGATGACCGGGGGGAGCCGGTCCTTGATCGGGTCGAAGACGAGGTGCGTCATGAGGTGGATCACCTCGCGCGGGGTGAAGTGTTCCCCGGCTTCCTCGTTGTTCTCTTCGTTGAACTTGCGGATCAGCTCCTCGAAGACGTAGCCCATGCCGAGGTTCGACAGGCCGGGCAGCGTGTTGCCCTCCGGGTCTTCGATGTCGTGCGGGGTCAGGTTGATCCAGGGGGAGACGAATTTCTCGATGACGTCGAGGAGGACCTGCTTCTCGGCCATATGGCGCATCTGTTCGAACAGCTTGAAGCGGCCGATGATCTCTTTGACGTTGTCGGAGAAGCCGTCGAGGTAGTCCTCGATGTTGGCAAGCAGGATCTGCTGGTTGTTGGTGGCGGTGCCGTGTAGCTTCTTGAGGGTCCATTGGCTGGTGTTGAAGAACACGTAGCCCGAGGCAGCCTTGAGCGGCTCATCGTCCAGCTCTGTCGCGCCTGGGTCCTCTTGCTTCTGATACCTGACTTCTTCCAGAACTTTGTCCTTGGTCGGCTCAAGCAGCGTGTCGAGGCGGCGCAGGACGACCATCGGCAGGATGACATCGCGGTATTTGCCGCGCACATAGACGTCGCGCAGGCAGTCGTCGGCGATGCGCCAGATGAAGGAGACAAGGCTGTTGTGGGACGTCTGGTTCAATGGGGGCCTCAAAAATCACATGCGACCGCAATCGCTTTTCGAAATCACTACCCTCAGGACCTTGGCCCTGCAATGAACCAAGGTCGGGCCCGTTCTGGCTATTTGGCAGAGCATGACGAATGCGGTGAATGCCGCTGGCGCGCTCACCCTATCTCGTCTGGCGACTCCGCTCGAACGCCAGCATCGCCACTTTCCTCTTGGCCGCGATGTCGCGGACGGTCGTGGCAACTGCTGACTCACCGAAGTCCCTTGGATTGAAGGGGCGCCCGTACCAACGGATCATGTCCTTGTGCGCCGGGTGACGGCTATTGGCCATGGCTTCTATGAAATCGAAGAAACCGGGCGGGTCACCGACGTCTTCCGGCGGCGCGGCGCGCTCGCCATCTAAATAGAGGGAATAGTCGACGTCTGGATACGCGACTCCGACATGTTCGATGACGACGCGATGCTGCCAGTTGTCACCGAAATCGTAGGTGTATTCGAACTCTGCTACGCCGCGCCCTACCAAAGTCTCCAGGCACATGTTCTTGGCATGGTAGACCCTGTGGCCTCATGCCGCATCCTCCGGACTGGGTTCCTGACCTGCCCCCCGGTCGTCCCTAGTTCATAACGAGAGTCCTTGGGGTTGTGTGCTCTGTTCCCTGAAAACTGGACCGTTTGAAGCTGGAGTTTTCGGCTAATCT
>NZ_MUAV01000051.1:0-7357 GCF_003265965.1 Rhodovulum viride
GATGGACGGCTGCGAGCTGACGATCTTCGCGGCCGATCACGGCATCGCCGCCGAGCTGGCGCCCGCCATGCCGAACTGTTCGGCAAGCTGCTGGCGCGCCGGAACGACCGGCGCACCGGACCGGTGGCCGCCGAATGATGCGGCGCGCCGATCCGGCGGGGCGTCTCGACGAGACGCTGCGCGATCTTCTGCACGGCGGTGTCGCGGCAGGCGCGGTCGGCTTTTTCGTCAACCTGCTGCATCTGGGGCTGCCGCTCTTCACCATCCAGGTCTATTCCCGGGTGCTGTCCAGCGGCAGCGTCGAGACGCTGACGGCGCTGGCCATCCTCGCGCTGACGCTTCTGGCCTTCCAGACCCTGCTGGACGTGATGCGCCAGCGGATCTTCGTGATCCTCGCCAACCGGGCGGTCGCGCGGCTGGGTCGGCCGGTCTTCGAGGCCGCCATCGAATCGAGCCTGACCAAGGGCCCCCAGGCCGCCAGCGGCGCGATGCAGGACGTCTCGGAACTGCGCGCCTTTCTGGCCGGGGGGGCGCTGGCCTTGCCGCTCGATCTGGCATTCGCGCCGGTCTTCCTGCTGGCGCTCTTTCTGTTGCACCCGGTTTACGGCTTTGTCGGGCTTGGCGGCGCGCTGGCGCTGGGGGTTGCGGCCATCGCGACCGAACTCCTGCTGCGCGGCCCCTCGAAAGAGGGCACCCAGGCCACCGCCCGGGTCAATGGCGAGACCGCCGAGGCGATCCGCCATGCCGAACTGATCACCGCCATGGGCATGCTGCCCGCGCTGGCCCGGCGCTGGCGCCTGGCGCAGAACCGCGCCATCGAGATGTCCGAACGCGGGGCAAAGCTCGCGCGGCTCTTGTCGACGCTGACCCGGACGCTGCGCGTGGTGTTGCAGATCGCGGTGATCGGCTCGGCCGCCTATCTGGTGATCGAGGACAAGGTCTCGGCCTCGACGATCTTCGCCGCCACGGTGCTGACCGGGCGGCTGCTGTTGCCCTTCGAACAGACCGCCTCGGGCTGGAAGCAATGGCTTGAGGCGCGCGCCGTTCTGGACCGGCTGAAAGGCGTCACCCGTGACGGCGTGGCCGCGCGCTCCGCGACCCCGGTCGAGATTGAATCGGGTCGCCTGGTGGCCGAGCGGCTGAGCTATTTCGCCCCCGGCGGCGGCAGCCGGCCGGTGCTGCAGAACATCAATTTCAGCCTGGAAAGCGGGATGATGATGGGGGTGATCGGCCCCTCGGGCGCGGGCAAGTCCTCGCTGTCGCGGCTGATCGTCGGCATCGCCCAGCCAAGCGCCGGCGGGCTTTACCTCGACGGGCAAAGCACCTTCGCCCATGAACGCGAAAGCTTCGGCCGCGCCGTGGGCTACCTGCCGCAGGAACCGACGTTGCTGACCGGCACCGTGCGCGACAACATCGCCCGGTTCGGCGACCATGACATGGCCGCGGTGGTGCGCGCCGCCCGTGCCGCCGGGGTGCACGAGCTGATCGGCAGCCTGCCGCAGGGCTATGCGACGCCCCTGGGCAGCGGCGGCCATCCGCTGAGCGGCGGCCAGCGCCAGCGCATCGCGCTGGCCCGCGCGCTGATCGGCACGCCCCGGCTGATCGTGCTGGACGAACCCAACTCGAACCTCGACGCCGAGGGCGAGGCGGCGCTCGTCGCCGCCATCGAAACCGCCCGCGCCGCCGGGGCGACCGTTGTCGTCGTGGCCCAGCGCATGTCGATCCTGAACCGCGCCGACCGGCTGCTGCGGCTGCAGGACGGTGCGATGGTGCAATTCGGCCCGCGCGACGAGGTGATGCAGGCCCTGACGCCGCAGCGCCCGCAACCGCCGCGCCGCCGCCGGGAGATCGCGTCATGACCGATGTTCTGCATTTCGATCCCGAGGACCCGCCGCTGCCGTCCTACTGGCCCGTGGTCTGGGCGGCGCTGGGCGTCGCGCTGGCGCTGAGCCTGACCCTGACCGGCTGGGCGATGACCGCCCGGCTTGACGCGGCGCTGGTGTCGCACGGGGTTCTGCATGCCGACAGCGAGCGCAAGACGGTCGAGCATCTGGAAGGCGGCATCCTCGCCCGGCTGCTGGTGCAATCGGGCGACATGGTCGAGGCCGGTCAGGTCGTGGCCCGGCTTGACCCGACCCAGACCGACGAGAAGCTGGCGCAGCTGCGCTCGGACCGCGACGCGACCCGCTTCGCGTTGTGGCGGCTTGCCGCGGAAGAAGAGAACCGGCCGCTCGACCCGGCCACGGCGCCACCCTGCGACACCTGCACCCGCACCGACAAGATCGCCGAGACCACGCGGCTGTTCGAGGCGCGCCAGCGCGCCCATGGCGCCCAGATCGATTCGCTGAACCGCCAGATCGCCCAGCTCGAAGGCCAGATCGCCGCCAACGAGGGTCAGCGCAAGGCGGCCGAGCGACAGGTTCAGCTGTGGGAGGACGAACGCCGCATGGTGGCCGATCTGGTCGACCGCGGCGCCTCGCCCAAGCGCGACCTGCTGGATCTGGACCGAGCCATTGCCTCGCTCGCGGGCGACCGCGACGAAAGCGCGGGGCTGGTCGAGGCCGCCCGTCAGGACATCGCCCGCGCGCGGTCCGATCTGGTCGCGCTGACCCAGCAGCGGCTGGCCGAGATCGCCACCAGCGAAACCGAGGCCCGCACCCGTCTGGCCGCGCTCGACAGCCAGATCCGCGCCATGGAAGACGTGCGCGCCCGGCTCGACCTGCGCGCGCCGCAGGCCGGAAAGGTGGTCGAGATCAATACCGTGACCCCCGGTGCCGTGCTGGGATCGGGCCAGCCCCTGATGGAGATCCTGCCCCGCGACGACCAGCTTGTGGCACTGGTCAAGCTGCCCCCCGACGCCATCGACACGCTGCATCGGGGCGTGCCCGCCAAGGTGCGGCTGACCGCCTTCAAGCGGTCCGACGCGCCCACCGTGACCGGCGAGGTGTCCTATGTCTCGGCCGACCTGCTGGAGGACCCGCAGACCGGCGCGAACTATTTCGAGGCCCGGGTGACGCTCGATCCCGACAGCGTGGCCGAGCTCGACGGCGTGGCGCTGACCGCCGGCATGCCGGTCGAGGTCACGTTAACGATCGGTGAACGAAGGGCGGGCGATTATCTGCTCGAACCGATCCTGCGTCACTTCCGGCGCGCCTTCAACGAGGAGTGAGCTGCGCATGACCCGCAAGGCCATTCTGCAAATCGGCACCGAGAAGACCGGCACGACGACGCTTCAGACCTTCCTGGCGGCCAATCGCGAGGCGCTGGCCGCGCGCGGCTTCGTCTATCCGCGCTTCTGCGGCGCCCTCAACCATACCGGCCTGGCCGCCTATGCGATGGATGCCGACCGGCCCGACAGTCTCAAGCACCCCTTCGGCGGCATCGCGGCCGCCGACATTCCGGCGATGCGCGCGCGGCTCAGGGCCGCCGCGGCCGAGGATCTGGACGGCAGCGGTACAGCGATCTTCTGCAGCGAACATTGCCACAGCCGCCTTGTCTCCGAAACCGAGGTGCAGCGACTTCGCGACTTCCTCGCGCCCCATTTCGACGAGATCCGGGTGTCGGTCTATCTGCGGCGGCAGGACCAGATCGCGCTCAGCCTCTATTCGACCGTGCTGAAAAGCGGCGCGGTGCCCGACCGGATCATCGGCATCCCCGACCCCGAAAACCCCTATTACAATTATGACCGCTTCCTCGGGCTCTGGGAAAAGGTCTTCGGGCAGGACGCGGTTTCGGTCCGCATCTTCGAACGGTCCAGCCTGACCGGCGGCAGCATCGTCGACGACTTTCTCGATCAGTGGCAGATCGGCCCGCCCGAGGCCTTCGCCCCGGTGGCCGATGAAAACGGGGCGATCTCGCCCGAGGCCCAGCATTTCCTGCTGAGCCTCAACCGCCACTTCGGCGAGGGCAGCACACCCGAGGACTGGGCGATCCGCGGCCAGCTGGTCGCCAGCCTGTCCGCGGGCTTTCCCGGCAAGGGCCTGCGCCCGGCGCGGGCCGCGGCACAAACCTTCTACAAGGCGTTCCGCCCGTCGAACGCGGCCGTCGCGGCCCGTCATTTCCCGGATCGCGCCACGCTTTTTTCCGAAGATTTCAGCGCCTATCCCGAGACCGCCGACCCGGCCGTGCCCGACACCGAAACGCTGGCGCGGGTGGCCGCGGCGCTTCTGGTCGAACGCGGGCGCGAGATTGAACGGCTGGAGGCCGAGATCGCGATCCGCGACGCGCGGCTGCTGGGGCGACAGGACCGGCTTGAGGACGCGGCCGCGACGCTGGCCCGGGCCATCGCCCGCGCCCCCCGCCAGCCCGGCCTCCACCGCACCTCGGGCGAGTTCCTGCTGCGGCTCGGACGCAACCAGGAAAGCCTCGCCGCCGCGCGCGAAGCCTGCGCGCTGCAACCCGACAACTGGGAATACCGCCATTTCCTGGGGATCGTGCTGGCCGCATGTGCCGAGCCGGCCGCCGCAGCCGACGTTCAGCGCGAGGCGCTGAGCATGAAGCCCGGCCATCCGGGCATCAAGCGGGCCCTTGAGGCCGCCCTGTCGCAATGCCCGCCCCCGGCGGGTGCCACCGTATGAGTTCAAGAAGGGACGATTGAAGGATGCTCAATCTCACGCCTGCCCAATCGGCCAGAGTCCAGGCCGCCGGCCTTCGGCTGTCGGGCCTTGCCAAGACCGGACATCTGCACCCCAGCTCCTGGGTCGAGGGTCCGACGGCCATCCATGCCACGGTACCGGCCGGCTCGATCCTGCGCCTGGGCGCCTTCTGCAATCTCAGCGGCAGCCAGATCAACAATGCCGAGATCGGCCGCTACTGCTCGATCGCCAAGAATGTGGTCATCGGCACCCATGAACATCCGACCAACTGGCTGACCTCGTCGCGCACCGCCTATTTTCCGCAGGTCAACGGCTGGGACCGGCTGATGGCGGGCGAGGACGCGCCGTCGCTTCAACGGCGCAAGCGCCCCTTCCCCGGCAGCTGTCCGGTCACCGTGCTGGGCCCCGATGTCTGGATCGGCGAAGGCGCGTTCATCAAGTCCGGCATCACCATCGGCGCCGGTGCGATCATCGGCGCGCGGGCGACGGTGGTGAAGGATGTGCCGCCCTATGCCATCGTCGTCGGCACCCCCGGCCGGGTGCTGCGGCTGCGCTTTCCCGAACCCGTGGTCGAACGGCTTCTGGCGCTGGAATGGTGGCGCTTCTCGATCTACGACCTCTTCGACGCGCCCTTCGACGATATCGAACGCGCGATCGACGCGATCGGCGAGATGGCCGCCTCGGGCGCGGTGACGCCCTATCAGGGACCGGTGTTCAGCGCCGAGGATCTGGCCGATCCGGACCGGATGCTGCAAGTTCTGGACGGGAGCCCGCTTGCGCTGGCCAGTTGACATGCACCCGGATCAGATCCCGTTCCGGCCCCACCCGGCAGTCGGCATCAAGCCGCATCCGGGTGAGTGTCAGCCACAGATGATCGCCCACCCGGTCGAGCATCGGGGACGGGCTGTCCGGGTCGACCAGCGACGGGTAGGCATAGGCCGCGCCCTGCCCGCAATCGCGCGCCCACAGAAGCGGGGCCTCGACCAGCAGTACCGGATCGTCCCAATGGATCAGATCGCGCGAGACATAGGCCCAGATCCCCGCCCGTCGGGCGCCCCCGGCATCGCGCCCGACGCGCGGCGAGACCGCCAGAAAACGCCCTGTCGCGGGCTGAAAGACGACCGAACTCAGCGTGGCATCGAGCCCCGGCAGCGGCGCGCAGACATGCGCGTCGGGGTCGGCGACGGCGCCGCGATAGGGATCGGCGAAGCGCGCCGAAAACCCTTGCCCGTCCCAGGCGCGCCAGTCGCCCGGCCCGCCATCGCCCCTTCGGCGCAGCAGGCAGGCGCCCCGGCGCTGCGCGCCATAGGCTTCGGCAAAGACGAAGACATTCAGGAACCCGTCCGCCTCGAAAATGTTCGAGGGCGTGAAATAGCCGCTGCGCCGGGTCTGGCCGGGATCGTAGGGATAGGGCAGCGCCGCGACCGGCGGGCCCGGCAGGCGGGCGAAGCTCTCCCCGCCATCGCGGCTTTCCAGCGCCACCACCGCATTCCGCCAGCAGGCCATGTAGCGCCCGGCGGCACAGGCACCCGGATGCCGGTCGCCCTGATATTCCATATGCCCCAGCGCCTCGATCCGCGCGCCGTCGCGGGTAAAGATGGACGACACCCAGGTCCGGTCGTTCCGCGCCGCCGGGTCGGCGTCTTCGCCGCCGCGATGCACCACCCCGCAGACCCGCGCCAGCCGGTCGGCGGCCGGGCCAAGGCTCTGGCGGCTCTGGTCGGACCCCGCGATCATGTGGATGCGGTCCTCCGCGTCGCGCCAGAACCGCGCCGGGGCGTCGGGAATGTCCCAGCGCCCGCAGCGTTCGGCGCTCCAGTCGAACAGCAGCGACGCGGCGTCCAGCGGCGCCACCGGATCGGCGCCGGGCGACTCCGCCAGGGCCAGCCCCGCCAGTCCCGCCGCCGCGATCAGACCTGCGCCCCGCCTCATGCCGTTCCGCTCCTTCCCGGCAGCGGCACCCCGCAGCCTTCCGAAAGACTTGTCCCATGACCGCCGCCGCACCGTCCGACATCACCCGGGCCCTGCCCGCCGCCGACGATCCCCAGACCCGGGTCAATGGCGTCTACGACCTGCCCGCGCCCGGCCGCATCGCCGGATGGGCCATCGACCGCGCCGATCCCTCGGCTGCCGTCGAGGTCGAAATCTACCGCGAAGGGCGGCTTGTCGCCAAGGCCCGCGCCGACCGCCACCGGCCCGATCTGGAACGCGGCGGCATCGGCACCGGCCGCTACGGCTTTGCGGTCGAGATCGACCCGCCGGTCGAGCCCGGCCTGGCCTTCACCCTGTCGGTCCGCGCGATCACCGGCGACGGGGTCGCGGGGGCTTTGCGTGCCACGGGCGCCGCGCTGCCCTCGGACGATCCCGACCGCCGGGTTCTGGAAACCGTGTTTGCCCGAGTCGCGGCGCTTGGCACCGAGATCGCCGATCTGCGCGGCGCGCTCGCGCGCCATGACGATCCCGCCGACCTGCAGGAAATCGCCCGCGCGCTCGACCGGATCGAGCTGGTTCAGGCCCGGCTGGAACTGACCGCGGCCGGGTCCGGCGGGACCGCCGCGCCCGACCCTCTGGCCGGGCTCCGCCGGATGGTGGTGGCCTCGCTCGTGCTGGGCGGCGCCGCGCTGGCGCTGGGCCTCTGGTCGCTCTTCGCGGGCTAGGCCATCGGCCCCCGCTCTTTCCTGACGCTGTCACACAAAGGACGATTCACATCATGAACCGGCAAGTAACGAAGGCGGTTTTTCCCGTTGCGGGATTGGGGACGC
>NZ_MUAV01000052.1:0-6933 GCF_003265965.1 Rhodovulum viride
CCGCCGCCATGCCGCGCGCGGCCGAGGCGGTGATCGCCGCCGCCGATGCGCTGCGCTACATCCGCGATACCTCGGGCGACCTGCGCCTGCGCGAGCTCGACGGCGCCATCGAGGCGCTGCGCGCGGCCAAGCTCGCCTGCCTGACCGCTCTGGCCGAGGGCCAGAAACAGCCCGTGGCGGCCGAGGCCTTCATGGCCTCGCTCGGCGGTCCCGAGACGCTGGCCGCTTTCGGCGCGGCCCTGGCGCAGATCGACGCCGCCGCGATTGCCTGGAATGACAGCTGGGCTGCGTGGCTCGACACGCTGGCGTTCGCCGACCTGATCCAGCCCGCGACGATCCTGCGCGAGGGCGTCGAGACCCGCTACATCGCCCGCATCGAGGCGGTGTCGGGCGCCACGGCCGCCCCGCTCCGGCAGGCGCAGGCGCTGGCCGATCTGATCGCGGCGCTCGAAGCGACGGGGGCGTGATGCTGATCCTCGATCTCTTCCGCAGCCCCAGCGCCTTCCTGACCGACCCCTGGGGCCATGCCCGGAACCAGGCGGGGCATGCGCTGATCGTCGGCCTGTTGCCCGTGCTGCTGCTGGGCCCCTGGGCCGCGCTGCCGGTTCTCGCGGGCTATGTGCTGTGGGAGGTCGCGCAATGGCGGCTTTACGGGGCCGCGCCCTCGGACGGGCTCGAGGATCTGGCCTATGTCACCGGCGGGGTGCTGGCCGCGCTCTGGTGGCCCGTGCTGATCGTGCTGGTCCTGATGCTGGCCTCCGGAGTGCAATACCGGCGCGAGCTGAGAGGCTGAGGTGGCCTATGCCCGTATCTCGGCCGTCTCCGGGACCGGGGCGACCAAAACCACGGTCACCGTCGCGGGGACCAGTTTCGACATTTACGAATGCCCGTTCGATGCGCAGATCGACGTCGCAACGCCGGGCGATATCGACTACCTGATCGTCGGCGGCGGCGGGGCTTCGGCCCCGACCAGCTACGGCGCCTCGGGCGGCGGGTCCGGCGGCGACGTACTGGTGGGCACACAGGCGGTCCCGGCCGGGACGCTGGCGATCACGGTCGGGCTGGGTGGGACGTCAACCGCCTCGCAAGCAACTTCCGGGGGCGAAAGTTCCGCGCTTGGCCTGACCGCGCGTGGCGGCGGATATGGCGGCGGGTTTAGCAGCGGCGTGGCGATCCTGCCGACCGATGGCGGCGGGGGCGGATCGCGGGACGCGGACGACAGCATTTTCGGGGCAGCGCATCCGACCTCCTATCGGGGCGGCGACGGCACCCGGGTCAGCGGCGGGCGCAAGCATTCCGGCGGCGGGCGCGGGGCGGGCGGAAACGGCGGCGATGCCGATCCCGAGACCGGAGGCCTCGGCGGTCCCGGCGTCCTGTCGGCGATCACCGGTCTCTCTGTCGACTATGGCGCGGGCGGCACCGGCCGGGTCTGGATGCTCGACGTCAACGTGCCGACCGAGGCCGAGACGCCCAGCCTTCCGGGCCAAGGCGGCCCCGGCATCACGACGCGGAACTATATCCCGGGATCTCCGGGCGCGGGTGGTGTGGTCATTCTGCGCGTGGCGACCCCGGGCGCCAGCACGGCAGAGGAGATCGGCGGCGGGGCGGCGGCTTCGGCTGGATCGATCTCCGGGGGCGCGGTCGGTCAGACGCACCGGCTGGGCGGATCGGCCATCGCTTCGGCCCTGGCGGCCACGGGCGGCGATCTGCGGCAGACGCATGCCATAGGCGGTGGCGTGGTATCGGCACCGGCAGCCGTGGCGGGAGGTGGGCTAGGGCAGATCCACAGCATCGGCGGCGGATCGGTCACGGTGCAAGGGACCGTCACCGGCGGCGCCATCGGGGACATATCGGCGGTTCCGGGCGGCAGCATCGCCGCACAGGTGGCCATCACTGGCGGGGCTCTCGGTCAGACCCACCGGATCGGGGGCCGATCGATTGCGGCGCGGGCCACGGTGGCAGGCGGCACGCTGGCCCAGACCCATGCCCTCGCGGGCGGATCGGTGGCGGCGCGGATCGACGCGACCGGCGGCGCAGTCGCACAGACGCACCGGACCGGCGGCGGGGCCATCGCCTCGGCCGTCGCCATCACGGGCGGCGCCTACACACAGGGGCAAGTGTCCGGCCGACGCTGGGCACGGCCCGGGGACACGCCGGGCAGGGGCAAGATCCTGACCGGGCAGCAAGGCCCCGGCAGCCTGAGGGCATGGCAATGAGCACGACCTTCACCATCAAGCGGGGCGATACCTCACCCGGGCTCGAGTACCAGCTGCCGGGCTATGCCGCAGGCAGTGGTCTGCTGACCGGCGCCAGCGTCCGCTTTCTGATGCGCCCCTGGTGGGACCCATCTGCGGCGCTGGCCATCGACGCCCCCGCCACGGTACAGGACCCGGACGGCATTGTGCGTTACGCCTGGGCCGAAGGCGATACCGGCACGGCAGGCACCTATGCCGCCGAGGTCGAGATCACCTATGCCGATGGCGCGGTCGAGACCGTCCCGGCGGCGGGCTGGCTGATGATCCGCGTCACCGGCGAGGCGGGCTGAACCAATGGCGGGCCAGTGGAGAGACAGGCGAAGCGCCGCTGAGCGCGGATATGGCCGAGGGTGGAAGGCTCTCCGCAAGAGCGTGATGCAGCGAGACAGATGGCTGTGCCAGCCCTGCCTGCGCACGGGGCGCGTCACGCCCGCGACCGAGTGCGACCACGTCACGCCCAAGGCGCAGGGCGGCACCGATGACGAGGGGAACCTCCAGGCGATCTGTGCGGACTGCCACAAGGCCAAGACTGAGCGTGAGGCGGCCGAGGCGCAGGGGCGCAGGCTGCGGCCCAGCTTCGGTGAGGATGGGTGGCCGACCTGGCCTGAGTGACCGGGGGGGTGTTGAAAGTTCCCGGCTGGGGAGGCGGCAACCGGCGTGGGGAGGTTTCTTCTCGCATCCACAGTTCCACGAATGAGGGCAATCCCATGGCAAACCCGCGGCTGCCGGCCGATGTGGCGGCGGTAACGGGCGCTGCCGCGAAGAACCCGCAGCGTCACAAAGGGCGAGCGGCGCCGAAGGTGAAGGGCCTCGGCGACCCGCCAGCGTATCTCGGCGAGATCGAGCAGGAGGCCTGGCGGATGTTCGCGGATGAGATGCCGTGGCTCGGGGCAAGCGACCGGGCGATCACCGAGACCGCGTCACGCCTGCGCGCCCGGATGATGGCCGACCCGGCGATGGGCGTGAACGCGCTCGCGCAATTCCGTCTCTGCCTCTCTGCGATGGGTGGCACGCCGTCAGACAGAAGCAAGGTGGCTGCACCTGAGGAGCCTGATGACGACCCGGCCGACGCCTACTTCAACTGACCCCGCGACGGCCTATGCGCTGGACGTGGCGGCCGGGCGGATCGTGGCGGGGCCGCATGTCCGGGATGCCTGCAGGCGCCACCTGCGCGACCTCGAGGACGGGCCGGCGCGCGGGTTGGTATGGGACACGGCGGCGGCGGAACGGTTCTACGGGTTCTGCCGCGATGTGCTGCGGCTGAGCGAGGGGCAGTTCGACGGAACCCCGTTCGAGCTGGAGCCGTCGCAGAAGTTCATTTGCGGTTCGCTGTTCGGATGGAAGCGGTCGGACGGGTTCCGCCGGTTCCGGCGGGCCTATATCGAGCAGGGCAAGGGCAACGGCAAGTCGCCGATGGTCGGGGCCATCGGGCTTTACGGGCTGGTGGCCGATGGCGAGGCCGGGGCGCAGATCTATGCCGCAGGCGCGACCAAGGAGCAGGCGAGCATCCTGTTCCGTGACGCCGTGAACATGCTCGACAAGGCGCCGAGGCTTTCCGCGCGCATCCGGCGGAGCGGCGGGCCGGGGCGGGAATACAACCTGGCCCACCTGAAGAGCGGATCGTTCTTTCGGCCGGTGTCGCGGGAGACCAAGAAGACGGGCTCGGGGCCTCGCCCGCATTTCGCGCTCTGCGACGAGGTTCACGAGCACCCGGATGGCGGGGTGATCGAGATCCTGGAACGCGGGTTCAAGTTCCGGACCCAGCCGTTGCTGATCATGATCACCAACTCCGGCAGCGACCGGAAAAGCATCTGCTGGCAGGAGCGCAAGCACGCGGTCGCCGTTGCGGCTGGCGATGTCGAGGACGACACGACCTTCAGCTATGTCTGCGCGCTGGACGAGGGGGACGACCCCTTCACCGACCCGGGCTGCTGGATCAAGGCCAACCCGCTGCTGGGAGTGACGATCACGCCGGCCTATCTGGCGCTCCAGGTCAAGCAGGCACGAGACATCCCGGCCAAGGCCAACGGCATCCGCCGCCTGCACTTCTGCGAGTGGACGGACGCCGAGTCCGCATGGATCTCCCGGGCGGCGTGGGAGGCCATCGAGGACCACAGCCTGGTCCTCGACGATTTCGCCGGGCACCGCTGCTGTGCCGGGCTCGACCTCTCGGCCAAGGCGGACCTGACGGCGAAGGCGCTGATCTTCGAGGACGGGTTTGCCGAGGATGGAAAGCCGCTCTTTGCGGCATTCGTGCATGGCTACACGCCGGCCGACACGCTGCGGGCGCGTGCCGAGCGGGACGGGGCCCCTTACGATCTGTGGGTCGATGCGGGCTTTCTGACGGCAACGCCGGGCAAGAAGACCCGCCTCGATTTCGTGGCGCAGGATCTGCTGGATGATGTCGAGCGGTTCGACTTCGATTTCGTGGCGTACGACGCGTTCCTGATCGCGGATTTTGAGGCGATCATCGGGGACATGGGCGCCACGCTGCCGATGCTCGACCATCCGCAGGGCTGGAACAAGCGAAAGCGCGATACCGAAGATGGCGAGGAAATCACGCTCTGGATGCCGGGCAGCGTCGATGAGCTGGAGACGCTGATCCTCGAGAAGCGGCTTCGGGTGCATGTGAATCCGGCGCTTCGGGCCGCAGTGATGTCGGCCACGTTCGACCGCTCTCCGGCGGACCTGCGGCGGTTCACGAAACACAAGGCGACGGCGCGGATCGACATGGCGGTGGCCCTGGCGACGGCGGTTGGGGCCGCGACCGCGCGATCGGTCGGCGAGAAAGGTGGAAACATGGACGACTTTCTCGCTGCCCTGGAGGCTTCCTGATGGGCATCGGACAACGGATCGCCGGGTGGCTGCGGCCGGTGGAGCAGAAAGCCGACACGGTCAATCTGCTGCCCAAGGTCGAGGATGGGGCGCTTGCGGCGGCTCTCGGGGGCGGCGCGGGCCATGCCGGGGAGATCGTGACGGCACAGTCTTCCATGGCATTGTCCGCAGTATGGGCCTGCGCCAACCTGATTTCAGGCACCATTTCGTCCCTGCCATTCGAGGTGCGGCGGCGCGGCGGAAATGGCGTCGATGGGCTGGCGGACCTGCACCCGCTGCACTCGGTGATCTACGACAGCCCGAATTTCGACCAGACCGCACTTGATTTCTGGGACTATCTGAACCTGAGCATCGAGCTTTGGGGCAATGGCTACGCGCAGGTCGAGCGCAACGGATCGCGGGTGGTGGCTCTTTATCCGATCCACCCCGAGGCGGTTACGGTTCGGCGGCTCTCCTCCGGGGCTCTCGAATATCGCTGGACCCGCGACGGGAAAGCCCATGTCGGCGCGGATCGCGACGTTTTGCATATTCGTGGCCCCGGCGGCGATCCTCTCGGCGGCATGTCCACGCTGCAATTCGGGCGGCAGGCGTTTTCCTCGGCGCTGGCGGCCGATCGTGCGGCTGCCGGCATGTTCAAGAACGGTCTGCGCCCGAGCGGCGTGCTGAAGTTCGACAAGTGGTTGACGGCAGAACAGCGCGACCTGGTGGAGGCAAAGCTTCCGGAAAAGTATCTCGGCGCCATGAACGCCGGCCGCCCGTTCATTGCCGAGGGCGGGTTTGACTACCAGCATATCAGCATCTCGCCGGAAGATGCCCAGATGATCGAGACGCGGCAATTTTCGGTGGAGGAGATCTGCCGATATTTCGCGGTCCCGCCCGTCATGATTGGCCATGCGGGCGCATCGACGGCCTGGCCGACGAGCGTCGAGCAGCAAGGCCTCATCTTCCAGAAGTTCACTTTGCGGCGGCGCATCAAGCGCATCGAACAGGCGGTTGCGAAACAACTCCTGAGCGCGGCCGAGCGCGCGGCAGGGCTTTCCGTCCGCGTGAACATGGAGGCGCTGCTGCGCGGCTCCAGCGCCGAGCGGGCGACCTACTACCAGACGATGACGCAGATCGGCGCCATGACCATCAATCAGGTGCGTGGCCTTGAGGGAATGCCGCCGGTTGCTGGTGGCGACGTGCCGCGCATGCAGATGCAGAACGTGCCGATCACGGAAGCGGAGACGAACAATGGAGCACAGTGATTTCGCGCTTGAGCTGAAGGCGCTGACCGACGATGGCACCGTCGAGGGCTATGCCGCGATCTTCGGAAACGTCGATAACGGCGGCGACAAGATCGCCCCGGGCGCCTTCGTCGGGGGCATGACCAAGGCCAGGCAATCCGGTCGCAGCATCAAGATGCTGTGGAACCATGATCCGTATCAGCCCATCGGCGTGTGGGAGGATCTGGCCGAGGATGCGAAAGGCCTCTGGGGCAAGGGGCGGCTCGTCCTCGATGTAGCGAAGGCGCGGGAGATCCACGCCCTGATGAAGGCCGATGTGATCAGTGGCCTTTCAATCGGGTATCGCACCCGGGAAGCGGAGCCTGATGGCAATGTCCGTGTCATCAAGAAGGCGGACCTCTTCGAAATCTCGCCGGTCACCTTCCCGATGAACGAGCGGGCGCGGATCTCTGCCGTGAAGTCGGATGGGATGGACGACGTTGTGAACAAGCTCAAGGCCGGGGACCGGCTGACCGAGCGGGAGTTCGAACTGATGGTCAAGGGACTTGGCCTGTCGAACGCACAGGCGGAGCGCGCCGCGCGCATCCACCTCAAGGGGCCGGGGGAACCGGCCACAG
>NZ_MUAV01000053.1:0-6537 GCF_003265965.1 Rhodovulum viride
AGCCCCTACAGCTTCGCGCAGACCGCCTATGACTTCATGGGCGGGACCTGGGCGGGCGGTATCGTCATCCTGCGCGTTCCCGCGCCGACCGAGGCGCCAGCGGATGCCACGGCAGAGGCCGCCGGGTCTCTCGGTCTTGCGGGCTCGGCCGCGGCCACGGCCGAAGCGTCCGGCGCCGTCTCTGGCGGCCTTCGCGTCCAGGGGGGCGCGACAGCGACCGCGCGCGCCGCAGCCGCGACCGCCGGGGGCATCGGTCTCGCCGGGGCATTGTGGGCCGCGGCGGTGGTCAGGGCGGCGGCGGCCGAGACGCTCCGGCTGGACGGGGCCGCCGTCGGCGTCACGCAGGCCGGTGCCGGGATCGGGCGGGCCTCCGGCAGGGTAGCGCTCGCGGGCAGCGGGGCTGGCACCGTCAGGGTCGGCGGCGCGGCCTCCGGAGCGGTTCCGCTGGCGGGCCATGCGGCAGGGGCGGCGGCGGTCCTGGGGGCCGCTGCCGGGGCGCTCGATCTGCTGGGGGCTTCGGCGGGCATCGCCGCCGATCCGCCGCCGTCGCCCGACGCGGTGCTGATCCGCGCGGCCGGAGAGTGGAGAGCGCAACGGGCCGCCGGTCGCTGGCGGCAGAACGGGGTAACGGGCAGATGGAGGGCCGCATGAAAACATGGGTATCCGACGGGCTGCGGCTCGCGGTGGATGTGGCGATAGACGCCGGGGCGCAGATCGCGGAGCTGACCGGCGGCAGCGCCGAGGCGGTTGCCCGCCGCGAGTTCTCGGGCGGCATCGTCACGGGCGCGGCCACGATCACCGGCGCGGCCGAGCTCGCCGGCCTCTTCCCGCCCGGCGCGCTTGCGGTCGGGACGTGGCTTGTGCAGGGGTCGACGGCGAGACGCAGACGGTGTTCGAAGACCGTATCGCCGTGGCCGAAAGCCTCGTGGCATGAGGGTACGGGCCGGGATGCGGTAGGACCTTGGGCGGGGAGCCGACATTCGGCCCTGTTCCCAAGCATCGGCCGAGCTTTCCCGAAGCGGACTTACATGACCGCTTCCGAACGACAAGACTGGAGCCGAAACTTCGGACGGGGAGTCAGCCTTCTCGTATTCACACGCCCCATCTCGGACACGTCCGGAGCAGACATCCAGCTTTGGATGCGGCCCCTTCCCGTCAGCCCCTCGCCGCGCCCTGCATCACGCGATCTCGAGCCCCTCGGCCCCCGGGACCGGCAGTCCCATCGCCATGACCTCGTCCCAGCGCCCGAGTTCCAGGTCGATCCGGTAGAAGGCCGGGCAACTCGGGATCCAGGCGCGCCAGCTCAGGTCGAACGCCACGCCCTCGCGCAGATCCAGATGCAGCCCGTCGAGATTGAGCCGCGCCGTGACCTCGCGCCCGTCGGTGAAGGAGAACTTCGCGAAGAGCATCAGGTCGGGCAGCCGGAAGCGGAAGGGCGCGGCGCCGGGCAGAAGGCCCTCGCCCTCGACCGGCATCCCCGGCGCCAGGAAACCCGCAAGCTGCAGGCCCGGCGGCGCGACCTGGTAGAAGCGGTAGTCGAAATCGGCGGGCAGCAGGGGGTGATGCGTCTCCTGCCAGGCGCGGTCATAGGTGCCCGCATGCCGCGCCCGCGTCTGCCACCAGGGCGGGACCGGGCCGACGCCCTCGGGATCGGCGGGGCGCGCGGGATCAAGGCTCATCGGGTGTTTCGCGCTGGAGATCTGCGGCGCCGGGATCTCAAGCTTTTCAGAGGTATAGAGCGGATGGACGATACCGGCGCCGATGGGGTTGCGGGGATCGGCATCGCCGTCCGGGTCGCCGACGATCCGCCCGCCCGAGGCGAGCCGCCAGCTGAGTGGCACCTCGGAGACCGGCTCCGGTTCGCTCAGCCGCCAGCGCCCGTCATGGACCCAGTGGCGCGGGCCGGTCAGGCGGAGCCGCTTCGTCAGGGGGCCGACGCGGATCGCGGCCTCGAATTCGCGCGCGGGTTCGGGGGCATGGGCCGAGCCGATGACGGTGATGTCGGCGCCGGGCCGAAAGGGCACGAGGTCCCCGGCCTTCAACATCGGTTCGCGATGGGGATCGCCCGCGAATTCGTCTGCGAGGACGAGGGCCTGCGTGCCTGCGTAGTGGACGGCGCCCTCGTGAAGGAGCAACGAGCAGCGCGCGGCGATGCAGGCCATGGGGGTGCCGTCGGGCTTCCACTGCTCGAACCCGATTGCCGCGAAGGGGGTGTTGTTAGTGTGCAGCATCGCCGATCACCACGGCAAGTTGATACGGGTCCAGCTCTCGCCATCGAACACACCAAAACCGTTCTGGCCTTGAACCCAAAGAAGATCGTCGTGAACGTCAAAGGAATACGTCAGGAAACGTCGTTCTCCAGGGAAAGGAAATATCTGAGACGCGCGCCCGTCGCCGAAAACCCAGAGATCGCCGCCAGCGGCGGTAAGATAGAACCGCTCCTTATAGGCGGCAATTGCCAGAAAATCAGTCGTTGTACCCTCCGGGGTCACGTTCTCGAATCCGTCGACTGGATTGCCGTGCCACAGATCGCCCTTGCGTGCGGAAATCCAGTAATCCTGCGGCCCGGTCGAGACGATATCGGTAAGGTACCCCCCGGGCAGCGTACGCTCCTCCCAGTCCCCGGCTTCAGTCGAGCATAAGTAGGCGGAACGGTAGTCGCGATGTCCCACGGCGACAACGTTACCTCCGCTTGCAGCTGTCACGCCTTTCAGCGCAAAATAGGAATCCTCTCTTTTTTGTTGGCGATTGAGTTCCTCCCATTCCCCGTCGTTGCCACGCTGAACGACGATTCCTTCCGAACCTACAACCAGCAATTTTCCATTCCGGATCGTCGCACCAAGGGCTTGACCTCGGCTGCGCGAAAATTCCTCGCCCGTGCCGGAAGGGGCAATAGACGGAATTGGCTCTACCCGCATCAAGCCGTCACGCAACATTAGGATATAGCCCGCTCGTACAAGCATGATCGCATCGACAGGATCGGAAAGTTGCCCCCCTCTGATGAGGGCCGTTGGCAATTCCATGTCGAGATCAAGCTGCATGATACCTGGACCGAAGGCATCGTCGCGAATGAGGAGCCTATCCTCACCGTCACTGGGCTCGGCTCCTTCGGGACGCACGACGGCGTAATACCGATCGGGAGAGAGAATGCAGCCAAGTTGCTGGATCAGAGGCTCGGGCTCTTCCGAAGCATCGAATTTCCGGAAGTTAGACGGGTTCATGACTATTTCCTTTTCTCATTTCGGAGGCAACCCCCAACTTCCCCGCAAGGCATCTTCCGCCGATCTTCCGAGTTTATTCGCTGAACGGCCGAGCAATTCTCGCCCCTTGCTTCCCAGGTCATTCTTGAACTTGTCGCGAACCGCGTCGATTTCATCATCACAGTTCAACCCTTTGGCGTTGAGGATCTTCTTGAGCTCATCGGCGCTTATGTCCGCAAGATCGAACAGATTCGCCGTAGGACCGAGCTTTTCAAGGCGTGCATCTATCGCGTCGTGAAGGTCCCTGTGAGAGTCTTTTTCAAGGCAGATCGACATGCCGTCACCCAGGGTCGGCGCCCCATTTGGACGCAGCAAAGACGAACGCCCCCCGATCCTAAAGAACATGTCCTGGATGATATGATGAGACGGGTAACCCTCGGGACATTTCTTGTCGTTGTGCTTGTGAAAGTTGCAAGGGTCGTCGTCACCGTTCTTGTTATTCCCTACAGCCACCACCCGCACATTGCCCGCCGTGACCTCGGAGCGCGCGGGGTCTTCTTCCTCCTGCCGCGCCTGATAATCGTCGAGGATCGCAGCCGCCTCTTCGGGCGTCACCGCTGCCGCGTCGACCGGGTGGCCTGCGGCGATGCTCAGCACGTCGCTCAGGCCCGGCAGCAATTCGGAGGAGTCGAATTTCACGCCGTATTTGCCAGGCGTGAACAGCGATTTCAGCCCAGCAAGCCCGGTCTGGCGGCCGTAAAGCAGGTTGCTGTCAGCGATGATCTGTTGAGCCGCGGGGTGGTTCAGAAGGCCGGTTATCGTCCGGTAACCGGGATTGTTCAGGATCGTCGCGATATCGGCATTGGCGCTTTGCAGCAACAGGGCCATTTTTATCGCCGGATGGCGCGCGACCCGGTTGAGCAGCGGGCTGTCCAGCATCGAGGCCGCGGGCGCAGTCCTTGCCTGCGCGATCAGCTGTCCGATCGTCAGCGTGCCAGGCATAGATCCGCCCTAGGCAGGAAATCCCACACGGCCATCATTCGGGCGCCTCCAGCTTCGGGTTCTGCGCCCGCTCCACGGCGGGTGTGGGCCCCCAGGCCTCGGTGGATTTCACGTAGGTGAGCTTGCCGACGGTGTTGCGCTTGTTCATCCACCATTCATCGGTATGGCGCACCGCCCATTTGCCCTCGATCCGCACAGAACCCGAATGCCCCTTCGGCTCGCAGATCGCCCCCACCGTGCCCGACTTCACCCCCGTGCCGGTCCCCGGCTCGTCGCCCGTGCAGCAGGTCGTCATCGAGCCCGTGTTATGCGCCCTGAGCCCCGTCATCCGCACCGTCGCGGCCGTGTTCGCGTCGTCCCCCTGAACCGCGGTGATCGTGTAGGGGATCGGCACTAGGCTCGATCCCACCGGCGTCCTGCAGACATCGGGCGTGCAGGACACGATCAGTCCCTCGCTGGTGTCGCGGCTGCCTTCCTTCGGAATTGCCATGCCCGTCCGTCCCTCAGTTCAGGTCGATGACCTTGCCGTTGATCTGCACATGGCCCGAGGCGGTGAAGTTGAACTTCGTGCCGACGATCGTCACGTTGCCCTCGGCATCCATGACGAATTTCGACTTGCCGCAGTTGATCAGGAATTCCTGGCCCACATTGACCGTCATCGTGTGCCCGACCGAGGTGTTCTTGTAGGCGCCGATCTGCTCGGTGCGCGCCAGCCCGATCGTGTCCGAGCGGAACTTCTCGACCATCGTCATCATCACGCCGCCCATCGGCATCACGTCCGATAGCAGGCTTGCGATGCTGTCCGTGCGCGCGGCCTGTTCCGCCCCGCCCACCGCGCGGTGGTTGCCCGCGGCGTCGAACCGGGCGCGCGCCGACCCCGCGGCCGCCTCGATCGCCGCCCCCGCAGCGGCGAAGGAGGCCGCGAAGGCGGTGACCGCCTTGCTTCCCACCGCCTCGGAGCCCGCCAGCGCATCCTGCCCGCCGGCCGCCGCCACCGCGCCCACCGCCCCGAAGAGGCTGCCGAGCTGGCCGCCCACCGTGCGGTTCAGCGACCCGCCGATCGTCTCCTGCTGGTTGTTGCCGGTCGAGACCAGCCGGTTGTTGCCCACTGTCTCGACGCTGGAATTCTCGATGCGCGCGCCGCGGTTGTTGAGGATCCGGGTCATCTGATCCTTCTGGGCGTGCAGGAACATCACCTCTTCGCCGGTCGCGTCCTCGAAGGAAATCTCGTTGTGGCCCGTGGACTTGTGGCTGTCCGAGCGCAGCACCGACTTGGTCTTGTGCGCGGGCAGGACATAGGGCCGATCATGGGTGCCGTTATAGACGCACCCCGTGACCAGCGGCTTGTCCGGGTCGCCGTCGAGGAACTCGACCACCACCTCCATGCCGATCCGCGGGATCACCATCCCGCCCCAGCCCGCGCCCGCCCAGCTTTGCGACACCCGGCAGCGCATCGACCAGGCCTCGTCCAGATCCCAGTGGAACCGCACCAGGATCCGGCCGTATTCGTCGCAGTCGATCTCGCCCTCGCCGACCACCGTCGCCGTCTGCGGCCCCCGCACATCGGCCCGGGCGGTCTTCTGTTCGGGCAGCAAGGGCGCCTCGACCGGCATCAGGACATATTGCCCGTCATAGGCGCGCCCGTCGCCATCGTCCGACCCGCCCGAGCCATAGTTGTCGGCGGTGTAGGAGTGCCGTGCGCTGAGGCACATGTATTCGCCGCCGGTCCCGGGCACCGGATCGCCCGACAGCGTCACCCGGAGACCCGCGCCAAGCGCCACGATATCGCCCTCGGCCTCGTAACGCCGGTCCTGGCCGCGTTCGCCCTGGGCGCGCAGCTCGGCCACCACCCGGCCGCGGCCCTGATCGAGGTAATCGCCCGGCCAGTCGAAGCTCTCGATCTGGCCCTGTTCGTAGGCGGCATCGCCCAGATGGTCGGTCTCCATCGCCGCCACCGGCGTCTTGAAATTGTAGTCCGTCAGCCGGATGGCGCCGGTCGTGATCCGCCGCGCGGGCCGCCAGGCGCGGAAATGCGAGACCTCCTCCTGGTGGTGGCCCTCGGCCGGCCGGAAGGGCCGCGCGCCGATGCTGTCATGGGCCTCGACCTGGTCGGTCAGCACCATCTCATGGGCGCCGTCCGCGTGGCGGAAATGATAACTGATCCCGTGCCGCTCCATCATCCGGCAGGCGAAGGCCAGGTCGCTCTCGCGATACTGCACGGTGTATTCGAGCTCGGGGTAATCCTGCGCCAGCTCGACCGTCAGCGCGCCCGCATCCGCGTAGGCCCCGAGCAGCTCGGTCAGGATCTCGACCACGGTCTTGTTGTGAAAGATCC
>NZ_MUAV01000054.1:0-5941 GCF_003265965.1 Rhodovulum viride
GGCCGCGGCAGATCTCGGCCGGATCGACATGCCAGACATTGGAATTGAGGTGCCGCGTGGCCGGGTGGTTGGCCTCATGCAGGGCGAGCGCTGCAGCATCGTGGTTGATCGCGACATCGGGGCTGCGGCCGAGAGCCATCTCGATCCCGGTCGAGGCCCCTCCGCCGCCCGCAAAGCTGTCGACGATCATCGGGGTCGGGTCGAAGGGGCACCGGGTCGCGGGCTCGACCGGAAAGAGGGCGCCATCGGGCATCGGCGGGCGGTCCTTTTGAGGTCAGTCGAAGGGACAGAGGCGGGTGGCCGCCTCCATCCAGGTGCGGGCGGCCTCGGCTTCGTCGCGGCCGGTGGCGGTCAGCCCGAAAAGCTGGATCTCGTAAAAGGCCACCCGCCCGGGCAGCGCGGGGATCTCGATCCCGTGGCGACGAAGCGCGCCACGGATGGCGGCGAGGCGGGTCTCGGGGGCGGCGGATCGCCATTCGGCAACGAAATCGGCCAGCGCGTCGGGCGGCGGGGCGATGCTATCGAAGACGCTCATGCGGCACCGCCTGCCCAGGCCCGTTCGGCCAGGGCGCTGAGAGTGCGCGCGCGATCCTGCAGCCGCTCGGCCCGGGCGAAGGCGGCGCGGGCGAGCAACGGCTTGCCGTCGCGTGCGCTCGATTTGGCGGCGACGCGGGCGGTCTGGGCCTCGATGCGGGCGGCAGTGGCCTCGGCGGCGAGGCGGTCGGCAATCTGCGGAGCGATGGTGAGGATCGCGGCCATCAGAGGCTGCCCTGGGCGATTTCGGCCAGCGTGATGCCGCCCCAGGCCGAGCCGACGAAGAGCGCGCCGATCAGGGCGCCCAGCAGCGCGTCGCGCCAGGTGCCGAAGCCGTAGGTTGCGGGAAGGTCGGGGATTTTGGGCATGCGGGGCATGGGGTCCTCCGGAGAGCGAACGGGGTCTGGGCATGGGATGCCCGCCCGCTCGGGGCGGGGCACCGATGCTCAGAGACCGGCGTTCTCGCTGTCGCTGTCGTCGTCCTCGGCTTCGCCGGGCTCGGGATCGGTGGCCTCGGCCTCCTTCGGGTCGGTGCCGGTGGGCGCGCGGTAATAGATGCAGCCCGGCGCGTGGGTGCGTTCGAAGGCGTTGGTGCCCGCGATGGCGGCAAAGCAGCCCGCGCCGTCGGCCGAGGGCTGGCGGATGGCCGACAGATCCTCGGTGGCGTTGACGGCGGCGAGCGCGGGCGCGGCCAGCAGGGCCAAAGCGGCGGCGGTGGTCAGGATGGTGTTCATGGGTCTCCCCCTTCTGTGGTCAGCAAAGGGAATTTAGATGGGGTAATATCCCCATGTCAAGCTTAGAAGGGGTAAATACCCCATATCGTTTAGCGCCGGCCCTCGGCCCGCGCTACCCTGCCCCCATCAGCGCCGGGCTGAAGGCATGAAAAACCCCGCGCGAAGCGGGTGTTTTTGTTACTACGCTATTGCGTCCCGCAATTTACTGTAGTAACATTAAATCATGCGTATCGAGTTCGATCAGTCCAAGCGCGACGGCACCCTTGAGGCACGGGGACTGGACATGGCTGCGGCGGCGGAGGTGTTCGACGGCCCGCACATGACGGTCGAAGATGACCGCGCCGACTATGGCGAAACCCGACTCATCACCATCGGGTTCATGTCAGGGAGAATGGTCGTTCTGGCCTGGACCGAACGCGGCGACGCCCGCCGCATCATCAGCATGAGGAAAGCCAATGACCGAGAGCAAAAAGCATATGGCCCCCGATTTGAGTGACGACGCCCCCGACCTGTCCGCCCCGGAGTGGCAGGAGAAATTTGCAAACGCTAAGGTTCAGCGGGGGCGCCCGAAGGCTGAGAAGACGAAAGTCAGCACAACGATCCGCCTGAGTCCCGAGGTCATCGAGTACTTCAAGGCGGACGGCCCTGGCTGGCAGAGCCGGATTGATGAGGCGTTGCGGAAGGTGGCAGGACTGTAGCCGCGCAAGGGCAGTGATATATTGGGTGCGGCCATTCGCGAAGATGGCGTCGTTTATTGCAATTTGCTTTCCTGCGACTTCGAAACGGGCTTCAATCAATTGAAGGCAACACGGAGTAGTGGCGTGACCAAGCGGGCAACCATCCAATATCGCTACCTTAACTTGGATAATCTGGGAGAGCACTATCACCTGAAAAAAGTTGTTGTGGATGTCCTGGGTCGTTCCGCAAGGGGGGCAAGCGAAGCGCGTGCCGAACTCGTTAGACATCGGAAAATCGATTTAGATCAAGATGGTAGCTATGTAGTTCTCAACAAAATGAACGACCGAGCAGACTGGAGTGGTCCTGTGTTCTGCGGTCAGCTTTTGCACATTCGGGCTGGTGCTGACGTGGCTGGCATCATGCAATCGCTCGAAGACAACATCTCCGAGTTGGAACTCCGCAACATCATTATGGGCGGAGACCAGCGCATTGTGGATGGTATCCTTTATTTCGCAATCACCCACAATCATATCGGTCTGATAGAGGGTCAGCGGGCAAGGTCTCGCACACTGGAGCGGTATCTCACTAGGCTCCTACAGGATGCGGGTGAATTGGAAGCCGGCCAAACTGTAATACTAAATGCAAAGCTTCAAGGGGGATCAACGGTCAACGAAGTGAGTGAACTATTCGTCAACCCCAAGCGAAGCTTGAGCTCTGACCCCATAGAAACAACAAGCCAACGCGGAGCTGGCACTGCCGAAGGTCAAGGAAAGACAGTGTTTGACGTGCTGGAGACGCTCGGATGGTCGTTTGATGAGATCGAAAGCTTGAGGGCTGGCCTACCCGAAGAGGGGTGGATCGAGGGCACGTTCAAGATGGTCTTCAAGCAGAAAACGAAGAAGCGGGCAGCGAAGGCTGCTGTCGCTAGGAAGCAGCTCGAAGAAGCTCTCCGCAACCACCATCCAGCTTCGTTCGGTCTACGAGACCCTCTCGGGTCGACTGAAAAAAAAGGGCTTGCCAGGCTGGCTGAGAAGCGTGAAATCGCCACCGTCGAAGAATTGCTTGATCCGGAGGGCGCTATGCGTGCAATCGTCGATCTGCTACGCTCTTGGGCAGCGTCCGGAAAAATCGATTGTGACTTCCGAACATGAGCAAGCTCGTCCCATCGGTGTTTTTTGTGATCGGCGCTGCCCTTCCGGTTGCCTCGATCACCGATGGGGTGGCAAGTGTGCTCGTGACGTTTTTTGGGTTAATGGCAACAGCTATCCTTGCTGCTCTCTCGCTCCTGGTAGGAAACGTCTTGTCTTCTGCTTGGACGGTTTCCAAGCTTATCGCACTCAAGGCTGAGCTAGACCTGCTCATCTCGAAGATGACTAGAACTCTCGGGGTACTAATTGCCGGGTCGATTTGCGTTATAGTCCACCGAATAGGCGTTCCTCCGATCAACTTCAGCCACTTACCTGATTGGATCTATGCCGAATGGATTTCTGGATGGGCGACGGACATTCCAACTAGGTTGATACAGGGTCTTATCGTGCTGAGTTTGGGCGTATGTGCCGACCAAATCACCTTAGTTTCCAAGGCGTTCAGCAAGGTTCTGACCGCCCGATACGAGTTGGCTCTTGCCGACAGCCGACGGAGAACTGAACAGGCGGCTCCTACCAATGCATCCCTCGAACTTGGGTTCCGCACCCCGAAGGATTTCGGTGCGCGCATTCCGAGGGCGGACTAACAGTCTAGAACTTTTGTCATCAGAGCACGGATTCTGACTGACTATTCTTGATAGTCTCGAGGCCTAGATCTTCTTGGCCAGTTCCGCCGGCCAGTGCAGCTTGATCGGCGCGGCCCATTTCAGCCGAAGTCCATACATCGGTGGGGTCTGGTCGTTGAAGCTGTGAAGGTCGAACAATCCGGGCTCGCGGCCCTGATGGATCACCTTCACCCAGCCCAAGCCCTCCTCGCATTCGCAGACACAGCGTTTACCGACGACATCGCTGGGCACCCCCTCGGCTGACCAGCGAGTGTAGAACAAAAGGTCCCCGGCCGAGTAGACCGGCTCCATGCTGTCGCCCTCGATCTCGACGGCCACGATGTTGTGCGGCGATAGACCCGGCGGGCATTCGACCTGCGGGCCGTCGCCCTTCTCGTAGGCGTCGAAGACCGGCACTCGGGCGCCCGCGCCGACTTTGCCAGCTATGGCGATGGTGGAGGGGGTTCCGGGCGCAGAGCCGAGCATTTCGTCTAGGCTCATCCCCAGAGCCGACGCAATCATGGCGGCGTTTTCGACCACCAAGCTTTCCTTTTTACCCCGAAGCAGGTCCCGCACGACATCGCGCTTCACGCCAGCGGCTCTGGCGAGAGGCGCAACTTCAAGCCCTCTTTCCTCGATGATCTGGCTGAGGCGCGATTTGAAGCGGTCACGGTCCATGGGGGGAAAATACCCATGTTCCGGAGCGTCACGCGCTGGGGTAATATCCCCTTGACGAAATGGGGTATTTACCCCATCATCCGGCGCCATGGAACAGTTCATCGCAGAAATCGAAGCTTACGCTGCGGCGTGCTCGAAAACCCCACAGAAGGTTCTTCGTGACGCTATCGGAGCGAACTGGGGCCAGTGGGATTCGTGGAAGTCCGGCGATGGTAGCCCGACGATGAAGGTCGTCGACCGGCTGCGTGATTACATGCTCGCCCACCCCGCCCCCGCCTCCACCGGGGACGCCGCCTGATGCCGCGCCCCCGGCCCCCTCTCTCCACTCGCACCGCACACACTCTTCCATGCGCTGAACATGCGCGGAGCGCGATCAATCCCCAAGGAAAAGGCGTTTCTCATGGATAAGCGGCTCTTCACCCACATGGCGCGCGCGCTGATCGCCCGGGTCGGCGGGGTGGATGCGGCCTGCGCCGCCATCGAGGCGGAGTTCGGCGAGCCGGTGTCGCGGGGCACGATCTCGAAGATCCAGAACGGCCATCTCGACATCACCTTCGCCCAGGTGGTCGCGCTGCAGAAGGCGACGGGGGACATCTCCTTTGCCAACTTCCTGCGGCGCACGACCGAGGCGCCCGGCGCCGCGCCGAAGATTACCCACGTCCAGACCATGAAGGAAGCGATGGAAGCGGTCATGGCACAGGCCGAGGCCGAGAGCGCGGACGACGAGAAAAGCAAGCTCGAAGCCATCGTCCAGACCCGCGAATGCGTCGATATCATGCGGGATTATCTGCACTCGCTGGAAGCCAGCTTCGAGACGGTCGGCCGCGCGTCGCGGGGGGCCGCATGACCCTCACCCTCAGCATTCGGGGCTTCGGCCCCGTCTCCGCAGCCCTGCCGGATGCAGGGCACCTCCCTGATGAACTGCCGGGCGGCCTCTCCTCCCCCTCGGGCTGCCCGGCCCTTTTCGGGAGGGCGGCATGACTGCGCGCAGATCCGATTTCGTACAGATGGGGCTGGCCATCACGGCGGCGGCACTGTCGGCGCGGCAGGGGGCGCTTGGCCTGCGCGCCCAGCTGACCCTCGCGCGCGCCGCCCTCAAGACCCCCGACGCCGATTTGCGCGCGGCAGTCAGCCAGTTTCTAGATTCCCACGACCGGAACCCGGCCGAGGCCGGGGAAACCTTGCTGGCGGTGATCCACGGGCGCTGCGCCGACACGCCCGCGCGCCATGCCTGGCAGGAGAGGGCCGATCTCGATGGCTGAGGCGCCTCTGACCCGGGCCGATCAGGTGCTGATCGCTGCCGCCGCGGCGCTGGCCGTGCCGCCGGTGATGAACAGCGATGTAACCGCGCGGCGGCTGACCATGGCGCTCGACGTGATCCCGCATATCGACCTCAACGGCCCGACCTACGGCCTCGCCTTCGAAATCGAGGCCATGGACCGCGCCCGCCGGGCCGAGGATGGCTCGGCCTTTTCCGACAGCCATTGGCGGCTGCGCATGGCCGTCGCGCGATTCTTCGAGGCCCGTGCGGCCCATGCCCATGAGCGCTGGCGCCACGAGACCGGCC
>NZ_MUAV01000055.1:2500-5886 GCF_003265965.1 Rhodovulum viride
CCGGCCCGAGTGGGGGTCTGACAGCCGGTTCGCCCGGCAAGTGATATCATCCAAGTCAAGTACACTAACCAACATGTTCCGGTGTGAACCAGCGCCGGAGCGGGAAATGTTGCTTTTGATCGGAAGAAGAGCTTGTCTTTTTCTGGATCAAATCAAGCGCGATAAGGGCGTTTGGTGGATGCCTTGGCAGCAAGAGGCGATGAAGGACGTGATAACCTGCGATAAGCTTGGGGGAGCCGGTAATAGGCTTTGATCCCAGGATCTCCGAATGGGGCAACCCACCTGACAGTTGATTATAATTGCCTTCGGGCAGCCTATAATCGGCTGAAACAGGTACTTGAGACCTGAATATATAGGGTTTCAAGAGCGAACCCGGGGAACTGAAACATCTAAGTACCCGGAGGAAAGGAAATCAACAGATACTCCCCTAGTAGTGGCGAGCGAACGGGGACCAGCCGAGCCGTGAATGTGACCAGAACAGTCTGGAAAGACTGACCATAGTGGGTGACAGTCCCGTATGGGAAGCATGATCGGACGCATTAAGTAGGGCGGGACACGTGAAATCCTGTCTGAAGATCGGGGGACCACCCTCGAAGGCTAAGTACTCCTTGCTGACCGATAGCGAACCAGTACCGTGAGGGAAAGGTGAAAAGCACCCCGACGAGGGGAGTGAAACAGTACCTGAAACCGAACGCCTACAAGCAGTCGGAGGCTCCTCGAGAGCTGACGGCGTACCTTTTGTATAATGGGTCATCGACTTGGTCTCACGTGCAAGCTTAAGCCGATAGGTGTAGGCGCAGCGAAAGCGAGTCTTAAATGGGCGTCGAGTTCGTGGGATCAGACCCGAAACCGAGTGATCTAGGCATGACCAGGATGAAGGTTGGGTAACACCAACTGGAGGTCCGAACCCACACCTGTTGAAAAAGGTCGGGATGAGTTGTGCCTAGGGGTGAAAGGCCAATCAAACTCGGAGATAGCTGGTTCTCCGCGAAAGCTATTTAGGTAGCGCGTCATCCGAATACCCCGGGGGGTAGAGCACTGGATGGGTAATGGGGCCCCACAGGCTTACTGATCCTAACCAAACTCCGAATACCCGGGAGTACTAGATGGCAGACACACGGCGGGTGCTAACGTCCGTCGTGGAGAGGGAAACAACCCTGACCTACAGCTAAGGCCCCCAATTCGTGGCTAAGTGGGAAAGCAGGTGGGACGACCAAAACAACCAGGAGGTTGGCTTAGAAGCAGCCATCCTTTAAAGATAGCGTAACAGCTCACTGGTCTAAATAAGTTGTCCTGCGGCGAAGATGTAACGGGGCTCAAGCCACGAGCCGAAGCTTAGGACTGCACATGCAGTGGTAGCGGAGCGTAGTGTGAAAAAACACCTGTCCTCTTCTATCGCATCGCTGAACGGACGCCTTTGGCGTCAAGTAGCGAAGCGATAGCGCAGGATAAGGTGTTTGCTGTGAAGCCGGGCTGTGAGGCACCGGTGGAGCGATCACTAGCGAGAATGATGACATGAGTAGCGACAAGGAGGGTGAGAGACCCTCCCGCCGAAAGTCCAAGGGTTCCTGCTTAAAGCTAATCTGAGCAGGGTAAGCCGGCCCCTAAGGCGAGGCTGAAAAGCGTAGCCGATGGGAACCACGTTAATATTCGTGGGCCAGGAGGATGTGACGGATCGCAGGTGTAGTGAGGCCTTATCGGATTGGTCTTGCTGCTGAGCGGTTCCTGGAAATAGCCCTCCATCAGACCGTACCCTAAACCGACACAGGTGGACTGGTAGAGCATACCAAGGCGCTTGAGAGAACGATGTTGAAGGAACTCGGCAAAATGCCTCCGTAAGTTCGCGAGAAGGAGGCCCGGTTCGTGGGCAACCATGGGCCGGGGGCACAAACTAGGGGGTGGCGACTGTTTACTAAAAACACAGGGCTCTGCGAAGTCGCAAGACGACGTATAGGGTCTGACGCCTGCCCGGTGCCGGAAGGTTAAAAGGAGGGGTGAAAGCTCCGAATTGAAGCCCCGGTAAACGGCGGCCGTAACTATAACGGTCCTAAGGTAGCGAAATTCCTTGTCGGGTAAGTTCCGACCTGCACGAATGGCGTAACGACTTCCCCGCTGTCTCCAACATCGACTCAGCGAAATTGAATTGCCTGTCAAGATGCAGGCTTCCCGCGGTTAGACGGAAAGACCCCGTGCACCTTCACTACAGCTTCACACTGGCATCAGGCATGCGATGTGCAGGATAGGTGGTAGGCTTTGAAACCAGGACGCCAGTTCTGGTGGAGCCTCCCTTGAGATACCACCCTTCTCCTGCTTGATGTCTAACCGCGGTCCGTTATCCGGATCCGGGACCCTGTGTGGCGGGTAGTTTGACTGGGGCGGTCGCCTCCCAAATAGTAACGGAGGCGCGCGAAGGTTGGCTCAGAGCGGTCGGAAATCGCTCGTTGAGTGCAATGGCAAAAGCCAGCCTGACTGCAAGACTGACAAGTCGAGCAGAGACGAAAGTCGGCCATAGTGATCCGGTGGTCCCGAGTGGAAGGGCCATCGCTCAACGGATAAAAGGTACGCCGGGGATAACAGGCTGATACTGCCCAAGAGTCCATATCGACGGCAGTGTTTGGCACCTCGATGTCGGCTCATCTCATCCTGGGGCTGGAGCAGGTCCCAAGGGTATGGCTGTTCGCCATTTAAAGAGGTACGTGAGCTGGGTTTAGAACGTCGTGAGACAGTTCGGTCCCTATCTTCCGTGGGTGTAGGATACTTGAGAGGAGTTGCCCCTAGTACGAGAGGACCGGGGTGAACGATCCACTGGTGGACCAGTTGTCGTGCCAACGGCAGTGCTGGGTAGCTATGATCGGACAGGATAACCGCTGAAGGCATCTAAGCGGGAAGCCCCCCTCAAAACAAGGTATCCCTGAGGACCGTGGTAGACCACCACGTCGATAGGCCGGAGATGTAAGCGCAGCAATGCGTTCAGTTGACCGGTACTAATTGTCCGATAGGCTTGATTTGATCCAGTAATAGCCAAGCTATGCTGGTCATCAGCAACACATCCCAGTGTACGCGACTTGGAGAATGGCTCTTCCTCGGTTTGGTGGTCATAGCACGAGCAAAACACCCGGCTCCATTCCGAACCCGGCCGTTAAGTGCCGTCGCGCCGATGGTACTGCGTCTCAAGACGTGGGAGAGTAGGTCGCCGCCAAACCTAGAAAGAGCCATATAACTCTCATTACGATGTTCCGTCCCCTCTTCCTTCAAATATGGGACGGTCCCGGCGCATAAGGAACACCGTTCCAGCGCCATACACCTTGGCGCGGGGTGGAGCAGCCCGGTAGCTCGTCAGGCTCATAACCTGAAGGTCGTAGGTTCAAATCCTACCCCCGCAACCA
>NZ_MUAV01000056.1:0-5607 GCF_003265965.1 Rhodovulum viride
GACGCTTCAACCAGCTGCGCGCGGGCCGGGCCCGCGCCGCGGCCCGCGTCTTCGAGTCCCGCGCGGAAAAGTTTTTGGCCCGCATCAAGGGCAGCCGGGCATGACCGGGCGGGCCGTCTCCGCAGCCCGGCCGGACGCCGGGCACCTCCCTGACGACTGGCCGGGCAGCACCGTCTTCCCCCTCGGGCTGCCCGGCACCTTTGGGGAGGATGCAGCATGACCGCGCCGCAGGATGCCACGGTCACCCTGACCGGCCCGACCGGGGCGACGACCGGTCCGATCCCGCTCGATGCCTTCACCGCCGGGCCGCGGCCGCCGATGAAGGAGACCGCCGAGGACGAAGCGGTGCGCGAGAAAACCTACCGCGTCGCGGCCGACGAGCTGCGGGGCTTCATCGAACGGTTCGAGGCGCTGGCCGAAGAGAAGGCCCAGATCGGCGATCAGCAGAAAGAGGTGATGGCCGCCGCCAAGGCGCGTGGCTACGACACCAAGGCCCTGCGCCGGATCATCGCGCTGCGCAAGCGCCACGCCGACGACATCGCCGAGGAAGAGGCGGTCCTGCAGCTCTATCGCGAGGCCCTGGGGATGTGATGGCCACGCGGATTTACACCGACCTCACCATCCGCGGCACGACCTATCCCGATGCGGCCAGCGCCGCCCGGGCGCTGGGGGTGACCCCCGAGGCGGTGCGGTCTGCCGCGCGCAAGGGGCGGCTCGACCGGGTGGGGGCAGGGCGCAAGGGGGCCGAGCCGATGCCGGTCAGGGTCCGGGGCGAGCTCTTTGCCGATGCCCATGCCGCCGCCGCCCGCTTCGGGGTGACGCCGCAGGCGGTCTGGAAGGCGCTCGCCGATGGCGATCCCGACCGGATCGGCCGACCCCAGCGCCGCCCCGGCCGCGACCCGCACCCCGTCGAGATCGGGGGCCTGCGCTTTGCCTCGCAACGCAAGGCCAGCCGGGCGCTGGGGTTCTCTGACGACTATCTGTCCCATGCCCTGACCCGGGGCGGCCGCGCCGCCCGGGAACGCATTCTGGCCGCGGCGATGGCGCTGGCGGCGAAAGGGGTAACGCCATGACACTCGCCGCCTCCCGTCTTCGCCCGGTCGATGCCGCCGATCTGCCCGACTATCCGCTCGGCCCCGAGGATGACCTGAACGGCCATTACTTCATGACCTGGTATCACCGCGAATGGCTCAACAGCGAGATGCGGCTGAAGGGCACCGAGGAATGCCGGGCGCTGTATTTCGACCTGATCTGCCTGTCGCAGGACCAGAAGCCGGTCGGCACGCTGCCTGACGATCCCGAGCAGCTGGCCAAGCTGCTGGCGGTCGATGTGGCCCGGCTGCGGCGGCTGAGCGAGATGGAATACGGCCCGCTTCACCACTGGCAGCCCTGCCGCTGCGGCGATCAGATCCGGCTGATGCATGGCCGGGTGACCGCCATGGTGATCGAGGCGCTGGCGCGCAAGCATGACAACCGGGCGCGGAACGAGGCGGCGAACGCGGCCAAGCGGCGCCAGCGGCTGCGCTCGGCCGTGGCCGGGATCCATCCCGATCTGGCGCAGAACGACGCGGCCGTCCTCTGGATGGATGACTGGCTGGTCGAGCAGGGCTGCGGCTATCGCGGCTCGGCCTGGGTCGAGCGGGCGATCACGGCCTGGTCCAACCACATGTTCGACATGACCCGCGCCGGGCGCCCCCGCGAGTAACTTCCAGACCGTCCCGAGACTGTCCGCAACTGTCCCGAGGACAGTTCAGGGACAGTCTCGGACAGTTTCAGACTGTCCTGCACGACAGGGACAAAGACAGAGAAAAGGACAGGAACATGGACGGTTCGTCCCGGTCTGACAGGGCAAGGCCTGTGGATAACCCCGCAAGGGCAGAGAAAGGGGCAGGGCTGTCCAGACTGTCCCGAACTGTCCGCAATTGTCCCGCAAATGTCCGCCGGACAGTTGCAGGACAGTCCTGAAGCGGTTGGCAAGGCAGAGAGAAAGGAGGCGAGGATGGACGCGAAGGAACAGGCCGAGGGCGAGAAACGGGTGCGGGCGCTGCTGATCGAGCCGCTGCTGCGGCGCGGGCTGGTGAAATCGGGCAAGCTGACGAAGGCCCGGTTCGAAGAGATGCTGGTCGATGTCGAGAAACGGCTGGCCTACATGAGCGCGTCGAACCTGGCCGCGCTGGAAGAACAGATGGCGGCCCTTGCGGGGGGCGAGGCGAAAGACCTCTTCCCGACCAGCAATCGCATCCTGCAGGAAGCTCTGAAAATCCAGAAACCGGACGACCGGGCGTCGCCGCTGATGCGCGCCGTTTTCAAGCATCCCATCGGGCAGGAGGCGCTGGCCGAGGGCTGGGCGCCAGAGCTTCTGGAGGAGTTGCGGGACAACCGCGTCTGGCCGGGAACCTATGTTCTCGGTCGCGTCAGGGATGAGGCGCGGGGCGCAATCCTGCGGCTTGACCGCCTCCGCAGGATCGCGCCCGCAGACCTGACCGATACCGAGCGCCGCTGGCTCGCGGCTCGCGAGCAGCAGATGGAAGAGTGCCGCCGCATCGCCGATCTGGCGGGGGCGGCGGCATGACCGCCGCGATCCGCCCCCCGGCGCAGACTGCCACCCGGACCCGGCGCGCGATGCCGGTGCGCGCCGCTCTCGAATGGGCCTTCGGCACCGAATGCGCGCGCCTCGACCATGACGAGATCGAGGCGGTCGGCGGCACCGGCTGGCGGTCCTATGGCATGGAATATGTCGCCCTCGAACGCGCCCAGCTCGGCACCCGGGTCGACGTGAGCCGCGGCCGGTCGAGCCCGCATGACGATGCCGAGCTGATCGCGACCGTGGTCCGCAACACGCTGCCCTGGTACGCCGCCACGATGGTCGCCGATCTCGCCCGCGCGGGCCGCACCCCCGACTGGATGCCCGACGCCCGCCCGCGGCTGAAGCCCGAGGACTGGACGGTGAACCGCTGGGGCCGCCACGCGAAGACGGCGGATGCGGCGATGCTCGGGGTAGAGGGCTGGCAGCCAGTCCCGCGTCGCAACCGCAAGGGCGTGATCGTCCATGACGCGGTGCGCTTCACGCCCTGCCACTGGGACCCGACCCCCGCGCAGATCGCCGCGGCGCGCCGGGCCTGGCTCGACTGGTGGGGCTATCTGCTGGCGGTGCAGGCGGCACTGAAAGGCGCGGACCTTACACGGATCGAGGTCACCCGGGACATGCCGCCGATGCGGCCGTGGGGATAGGGCCCGTCTCGACCCTCTGCAACAGGCTGGTAAATACTCGAAGCTCGGTCACTGTAATGTCATCCCAGTCCACACAGGCAACAGTTTCCTCTGCAAGGAGCAGGGCGACGGTGCCTTCACCGTAGGACGGATGCGCCACCCGATCACCTTTTCGAAGAGGGCGCTCCGCTTGGTGGGCGATCATTGCCTCAAGTGTCAACCCGCTTCCGCCTTGCGCCTCGGCCGTCAGCTTTTCCAGATACTCCTGCGCATCTTCTGGATCGGGCCTGGCGATAGAGAGCGCGTGTCCGGCACATCCAGCCGCGAGGTAGAGCTCGCGCACGCGCCGAAGATCGTAGCCGGTTTCCTTCGCTATTTGCTCAAAGCTGTAGCAGGCCTCGTCGTCGATCTGTTCAAGGGCCAGGGTGTTCCCATGGGCCTCCAAAGCGGCTGCGTCGAAGTTCCAGCGTTCGATCAGTCGAGCCAGGCTCTTGCTTTGGCCGCGATAGCTCTGTCTGGGAATGTGGATCGGAAATTGCAGCATTCGGAACACCTACCTCCAAGCGATATTTTGACGGTCTCAAGTGCGCCCCGTGATGGTGAAAGTCGCTTTGACATGGGTCAAGAAACTTTTTTCTTGACGTGATTCCAGCCCCGTTGACATAGTGCCGTCACCCAAGCTGCGCCCGGAGCGGATCCCCCGCTGCGGGCGTTCTGCGTTCCGGGAGGCCTTATCCATGACGATCCGCAAGCTCTGCGCGGCCTCGGGCTGCGACGACCTCGCTGTGCCCGGTGCGGCGCTTTGCGAAGAGCATGAGGCCGAACGGATCGAACGGAACCGCGCCCGGCGGGCGAAGATCAAGACCGCCGAAGAGATCCGGCGCCGCGCGAAGCTCTACGCGAGCCCCGTCTGGAAGAGGGCGCGCGCCGCGTTTCTTGAGGCCCATCCGCTTTGTGCCGATTGCGCGGGGCTGGGGCTCGTGACCCCGGCCACCGAGGTCGATCACATTGCCCGGCACGAGGGCGACCGGGCGAAGTTCTGGGATCGCTCGAACTGGCAGGCGCTCTGCAAGAGCTGCCACAGCCGCAAGACCGCCCGCGAGGTGCTCGGGCGTCCCTGACACCGGGGGGTGTCCAAAAATCGACGGCCCCCCTCGGGAACCGCGCATGGGAGCTTTCCTGTTGCGCGGGCCGAATTGGCAAAAAAAGCCCACGATCATAAGCCCATAAGGGAGGTCCGATGCGCGGTCAGAAGCCGAAGCTCGACAATGTCGTGCCGATGAAGGCCGACCAGACGGCGCCCGTGCCCGAGGCGCCCGGGTGGATGAGCGCCGAGGGGCGCGACGCCTGGGACCGGTTGGCCCCGGTGCTGGCGGCCAAGCGGCGGCTCGATGCAGCCTTTGAGGATCCGTTCGCCGTCTACTGCGAGGCGGTGGCCGATGTCATCCGGTTCACCGGCGATATCGCGGCCTTCGGCAGCTGGTACGAGGTCGAGACCCGGAACGGGCGCCAGCAGAAGAAGCGCGCGGTCTGGGGCCAGCGGCAGGACGCCATTGCCACGATGAACCAGCTCGCCGCGCGCTTCGGGATGACGCCCGTCGACGAGGCGCGGATGAGCGCGGGCGGGCAGGGCGATCTTTTCGGCGAGATCCTGAGGACCCTCGATGGAACCGATTGACCATCCCGTGTCGCGCTATGCGCTCGACGTGATCGAGGGCCGCGAGGTGGCGGGCACGCTGGTGCGGCTCGCCTGCGAACGCCACCTGATGGATCTGGAAACGGGCCGCGACCGCGGCCTCTGGTTCGATTGCAAGGCGGCAAGCCGGGTGCTGAACTTCGCGCGCCTGATCCAGCACACCACGGGTCCGGCGGCGGGTCGGCCGCTCGATCTGACGCCCTGGCAGGTCTTCCGGCATGGCTCGGTCTTCGGCTGGAAGCAGGCGGACGGGCTGCGCCGGTTTCGCACCACCTATCACCAGGTGGCGAAGAAGAACGGCAAGACGACCGACACGGCGGTGCCGATGCTTTATACCCAGCTTTTCGACGGCGAGGCCGCGCCCCAGGGCTTCTGCACCGCGACGACGCGGGACCAGGCGGGGCTCTTGTTCCGGGAACTGCGGCGGATGATCAAGGCGGCGCCCGCGCTCTCGGCCTTCATGGACACGGGCAACAAACACCTGATCTCGACCGCGATCACCAATGGCACGATCCGGACGCTCAGCCGCGACGGCAATTCGGCGGACGGCATCAACCCCAGCTTTGTCGCCCGCGACGAGGTGCACCGCTGGACCGACCGCGAACTGGCCGAGGTGGTGGTCAATTCGATGATCGCCCGGGCGCAACCCATCGACTGGGCGATCACCACGGCGGGCGCCGACATGGCCTCGATCTGCGGCG
>NZ_MUAV01000057.1:0-5461 GCF_003265965.1 Rhodovulum viride
ATGCTGCGGCCTGAAGCCCATCCGCAGCTGGAATTTTGTCCCCCAGGGCGGCGGCAAGGACCGGCTTCCGGAGCACTTTCGCGAGGAAGCAGAACCATTTCCCATCAAGCGCAGCCTCGCGGCCGTGTAGTCGAGTTTTTCAACAGTATCAGCCCTTTGCGGACTATCGTCGTGAGTTCAGTCGTTGGGGGCCCAGTTCGCCATAGCACGCGGGCACAACGAGTTTTCAGTCACGTCAGAGAGGCTGGAAGTTGTCGGCACGTTGATAGCATAGTAAGAGAATGACATCATTATAGGCTTACGCTTCACCGTTTTCATCAGCGTCAAGTATCTCTCGCTTCGCTTCTCCATGAGCAGATATAAGTTCGTCGAGGATGCGTTTTGCCGCCTGGTCGCCAGCGTTCGCCGCAGTCTGGAGTTCGCTTAGCGGGGAATAGGGCTGAAAATACAACCCTTTCTCTAGCAGATTGAGTACTCGGGTCGCAGCCCAGATCCAACGCTCTGCATCTAACCGCTCCACCGAGTCCGGTGTGGAAGTGACCTCTAGTTGGGCATTTGTGTCGAGGTAAAGGCCCGATTGCCTTATCTTCTCGAGATTTCCTTCATGCACTGCCTCGAAGATTTTCGACAGCCAGCGTTGCTCGATCCCAAACACCTTGATTTGCTCATCTGACATGCCGCTTAGCTGTGGCAGGAGCTCAGCGCGCAATTCTTCACGGAGTTCGAAGCTCATCGGCGGCAAGGGTTCCTTGATACCGGGCTGATGGCCGAGTGCTGTAAATCGGGCTGCAATCTTGTTAGACACGCCCTTCATATCGAGTTCGTATTTCTGCAGAAACGAAGCCTGAAGCACAAAGAAAGCCATTAAGTGTCGGAAGCTATGCTGGCTGTGGACGTGTTTCGGCTTTTGCCAGCCGTTCTCGATGATATGACCTTTGCCAGCCTCCTCAAACGCCAAAATAGAGAGACTAAGCGCGGAACCTGCGCTCCCGTTCTCCTGTAAGGTCCGAGCATCGCGCAGCAATCGCTTTACGTTGGCTACTACTCCCTCAAGTGCGGCGGCCTTTGCTTTGTCCATTTTGACCGTTATAAAATTTCCCCTCTCCTGCTTTCTGCGCCTCACCAAAGCTCAGGTCAACCCATTCCGCTAAAGGATTGAAAGTCTGCTCCGTCCGCTCTCCGGACCATGGCGGCTCCAGGGCGTGCTGCAGCGGGCACTAACGGCCGCTTTCGTGGTGCCGCAGGCGGCAGAGGCTTGGGTGCTTAACGGCGGCTATCGGCCGCAAGCGCCCGAGCGGGCGGCGCGAGGAGATCCAGCGCCATGCTGCGCCGCCGCCGGTCGCTCCGAGCCCTGAGTGACGGATGCTGCGCTGCGCTCCAAGGTCCGATTTGCCGAACTGCAAGCAAGCCGAAGCCTGCCCGCCGACGCCGAGCTTTCAAGCGGAATCATATATCCTGCGCTTTGTTGCCAAAGTTGAAAGTCTCAACATTCCTTCCTATCTTACCACTATGGTTCAGATCTCACATGAATACATTAACTCGATTGGCGTTGCCGTTGCAATTGCACTGGCCGTTTCCGGGTTGGTCAGTTCTGAGGGCGCCATTGCAATCGCATCTTACGGCGTTGGATGGTCGGACGAGAAAGCCCAAATTCATAAAGAAGGCGGTAGGCTCAGCATAATAACGCATCACTCTGGATACTTCGATCTTCTCAATGGAACTAGCGAAACGGCATATGTCAGTATTGAAGTAAAAGCCGCTGATGATTGCCCTTTTGGAGAGGAATTGGCTTGGAATGACTACTATGGCCCTGGCTTGGAGCAACGTAGTGGAGTGTATACTTATGATCCAGAGGGATACGATAGCTGGGCGAGGACGAAAATTGAGCCTTCTGAATTAGAGCGTGTCCCATGGGAAGTGAGTGTTGCTCGGGACCCTTCAATAGATGGAGCATTGTGCGCAAATATTCGGACCATATTGGCTGATGGGAGCTCGTACTCCTTGGTGTATAGAGTTGGTTTCTTCTCAAATATCTTTAACCAAGCCTCCCGTTCTGGGCAGGTCATAGACGCATTTGACTTAATCGACGACGCGGAGCTTACATTTGCCGAGGGTGAGGACGCCATTTCTGCAGATGAGCTGATAAATCTGACTATGGTTGGCGACGACCAAAGTAACGTATTCATTAGCGATTTGAGGGAATACCGGTATTACGTCGTGCCGAGACGTATATGCTTTCAAGGGTTTGGCGTCGAACTTTGTCATGTCGGCCAATTCCGAGAATAGGCAGCTTACCTTTCTATTAACCCTGAAAGCTGACATTGGTGCACATTCAGAGAAGTTGCGCTTTGTCCCGTTTCCGGACCTTGGCGGGTCGAGGGCGTGCTGCAACCGCGATGAACGGCCGCTTCCGTGATCCGCGGGCGGCGCGGGCTTGAGGCGTCGAACATCGGCAATCGGCAGCGAGCGCCCGAGCGGGCGGCCCGAGGGGCTCCGGCGCCATGCTGCGCCGCCGCAGGCCCGCTCCGGGCTCTTAGCCCCGTTCCTTAGCTCATGGTCCCAACGATCACGGCCAGAATAGCGGAGCCGACCAGCGTTGCAGTGGCGACCAAGCACTTCACAGAGAGATTGAGGTCGAGGGCAAACACGCGCCAGATGACCGCTGTGGATACGAGTCCTGACAGAACCAAACTCCACCCCACATTCGCATTCACAGCATACCACACCGCTTCATTGCTCAAGGTTCTGCCAGTGCGGAAACCTGTCGTTGAGTTGGGGGGAACCATCTGCAACGCCATCATCAGACCGATTGTGCAGAAGATGGCCGGGGGAAGCAGCATCAGGTATTTCATTGGTTTCTCCAAGGCGATCGGTGTCCGTTTCGGCCGCCCTCCGGACCTTGGCGGCTCCAGGGCGTGCTGCAACCGCAATGCACGGCCGCTTTCGTGGTTCCGCAGGCGGTGGAGGCTTGGGCGCTCAACGGCCGCAATCGGCAGGAGGCTGACAGAATGGCCGCAGTGAATCGCAGGTCGGAATTGGAGAGGTGCCAGGCGGCCCTGGCGCTCGGGTGCCGCTTGGCGGCTTTGAGACGGGTCGCATGGACAACGCTGTCCACCATTTGCGATGGGAAACTGCTGCTTTGTGACAGGGGTCCGTGGCTCGGGGGCATCTGAGAAGTGGCGGTATTCCCAGCCCGGAATCGCCGTCGTAAAAGGGCAAGGTGCCCCACGCCCGTTTCGCCGCGGGGCACTTCCCTGATTTCGCGTTTAAAATCAGATAGACAAGTTTTGGGTGGTAGGCCCGGAGGGCGTAGAACTTTTCTTGTTTTTCAATAACATAGGTTTCTCCGTGGTCCACTTTACGGCTATTGCGGATCAATGGCTTACGGTCAGAGTGGACCACGCGGATTACCATTTCATGCCCCGCAAAAGCTCCATCGCCTCGGCCGCCAGCCGCTGCCGGTTCACCCCGCTGGTGTAGGTCTCGCTGGTCTTGGCCTGAGTGTGGCCGTGGATTGCCATGATGTGGTATTGGCTGGCGCCTTCGAGGGCCAGCAGCTCTCCTGCGGCTTTCCGAATGCCGTGCGGGCTGCGGCCCTCAAGACCGGCTTCGGCAACGCGGTCGCGAAACCAGTTCCCGAAAGCCGCGCTCGACGCGAAGGGGCGGCCCAGCCCGTTCAACAGATAGGTCGGTCCGACCAGGGTCTGCGCTTTGATGGCCTCGGCCAGCGGCGGCAGGATCGGGATAACGACGCGGGCCGATCCGCGTTTCCCAGGCATCCAGTCCAAATAGGTGATGCCGTCAATCCGGCGTTCGTGGCAGCGCCCGAGGCGCCGGGCGTCATCCAGACGGCAGGCCGTGAACATAAAGATCGTCAGCGACAGGTGCGCCATCGTGCCAGCCGAATGCCGGTCGCGGAATTGCTGCAGGTCATCGACAGACCACGGGACTGCGCCGCGGCCACGGTTCAGCTTGCCGATCCCGGCCGCCGGGTTTTCCGTCAGAATTCCGCGTTCGATTGCCCATGCAAAGCACGCGCGCAGGGCCTTGACCATGTTGTCAGCCGCGCCCGGCGTCGCAATCATGCTGTCGCGGATCTCGACGATCTTTGCGCGCGGTATCTGCATTGCCTTCTCGCCGTGGTCAGCGCGCACCCGGTCGTAGAAGGCCCGGCGTTGCTTCAGGGTGCCTGGGTGCATCAGGCCCGCCGCCACGCGTTCCTGCATCGCCTTTTCGAATTCCAGCGTCAGCCATGATACCGAGCGCGGGATCGGTCCTCGGTCTTCCGGCGGCGTCCACACCTCGCCGCGCCTCGCAGCTTCGTACCGCGCCATGAATTCCGGATGCGAGGGCCCAACACCGATATTTATCTTCCGCAGCGGCTGGCCGACGACGCGGACACGCCAGCGGATTTGACCAGAGGCCGTGGTGGTTCTGGTGAGCCCAGGAAGATTGACGCGCACCTCTAGTCCCATGCCTGCGGTGTCCTTTCGTCAGGTTGCGGCGATTCCTTCGCCACTGGCAACAAGCGGATCGTCCCATCCGGTTCGACGCGGACTTCGCCCACGGTCCATCCTGCGTCTGTGGCGCCCTTCACGGCCCGGCGCACCTGGGCCTCGGTGAAGCGCGTGGCGGTCATTCTTCTGCGGCCTCCTGCCAAGGGATCAGTCGAACAATCTGCAATTCTTCCATGTTGAGCACGACCATCTCGCCCCGCATCCATCCGCGAAATCCGTGGGCGCGAATGTGTCCTTCCATTACTTCCAGCAGGCTGACCGCGTCTGCCTCGGGCATCATGAGGCGCGCCACATGCCCGCCTTTCAGGTGAATGCAGACTGTCCATCGCGGCTCCGGCGGCAGCGATGCCAGATCGATCGCCAAATTAGCCATCTTCCCGGTCCCCCTGCTTGAAAAAATCGCTCATGAAGTCCCGAGCCTTGTGCCAGCTATCCCAGAAGAACCCAGCAGCGGCGATGAACTGCTCGCGCGTCATTCCCTCGCCGCTTGCCTTGCGAGCCGCGGTCACGAGGAAATCGGCGCTATCACGTTCTTCGCCGTCCATCAGTCCCGGCCCTCCTGCCTGAGCGCGTCAGCGATTGGCGGCAGCCCGTGGATCTCGTCGCCCTCGATGTAAAGCCGCAGGAGCATCGCCATGGCCTGCACGATCTCGGCCCGGACGTGCTCTGGGGTGTCGCGGCCTTCGGCGCAGTGGATCGCAGCCTTGACGACTTCGCCCGCCTCCTCGGCAACCTTGCTGATGACGTAGTTCGGTTGCGGAAACCGCTGCACAGCCTGAACCGCCGCGTCCTGGGCTTCAGCGAACAGACGGGCCGTGCCCGCCACATCGCCGCAATGCCCGGACCCACCGCAGCAGGGGCAGGCATGTGCCGTGTCCTCGCACCAGCGGGCCTCGGCGCCCGAGGTAGCAAAGCCCTCTTCCCTAATGTCCGACAGGAACGCG
>NZ_MUAV01000058.1:0-4529 GCF_003265965.1 Rhodovulum viride
CCTGGGCGGCGCCGTTCATCCTCTACAACGCCAAGCTGCTGATCTGGGACAAGGTGCTGGGGCTCGACGCCACCGATGCGCTTTCTGCCGACCTGCTGGACCTGCAGCTGCGCATCGTGACGTTCTACTTTGGCGGGGCGGCGGCTATTGGCGTGGTGCGGGCGCTGCGGAGGTGACAGAGCGGCAGCTTCTGGCGGCTGCGCTGACGGAGAGAATCGGCAGGCTCAGGGCCAACGCGAAGCTCGTGGTAGTGGCGGAGATCGTGGATTGATCCGGTCTTATGTAGCAAGCGCACCAAGAAGTATCAGAACAACTCGCCTTGATCGTTGAGATCTTCCAGAACCTCGATGACTGTTTGCACCGCGTAGGTTTCTGATATCAGTTCGTTGTCATACCCGTAACGCATTTCAATCGTTACCTTGCAGCGGAGCGCGTCGCCGGGCCGGACGTCCTTCCTTCTGTTCTGAAAGGCGTCCAAAAAATCTGTGTCCTCCATGCGGGCAGATATTGATCTTCGCCCGTGCCGCAAGTCCCATTTTGAGTTCCCAAGATAGTCAGGCTTCTTTACCGCCAAGATCATCTCTGCCGGCGGCATCTTGATCGTTTCTTTCGTCGCGAGATCAGCCAGTTCATCCGGGTTGATATCTACGCTCAGGTCCACCTCAACCCTTCCGTCTGGACCATCGAAGTAAACCCTGTCGTTCGGGCCGAGTGCCTTCTTGGCGTCCTGAAGTTGCTTGGCGATCTCGATCAGACCTGCCGGATCGGGCGGGGCATAGTCCGGCAGGCGGCGAACGTCAGTCTCTGCGGCAAGATCGCGGATTTCGCGCCTAAGGTCTTGAAGGCTCCTTGGGGCGTCATCTTGATCAATCCATCGGAGAACGACGTACTTGGCCCGCACAAGGTACTTTCCGACGGCAGGGCGCCAGTCCAGATCTTTGAGCGCTTGGTCGTCCGTAGACCGAAGGGCGTTCTTCAGCCAAATCTTCAGGCTGCCGACTTCCACGTCCTCTAGGATCATGACCGGCGAAATGCTTGAGTCCACAGACCGCGCAAGTACTCGGTCAAGCCCCTCAAAAGAACGGATCAGATCAGAGGCCGCAGTAAACACCCGTGTCGGGGATTCCTCGCCCTTTTTAAAGTCTACGACGAGCGCAAAATCCGCGTCTTCAGGCGGTCCTGGTTTGCGATCTGTAGCTGAAATCACCGCCATTTCCGCGCCTTATGTCATATCCGAAGATCTGAACAACCTATTGATTCTCGACATAGAATCATAAGAGCGGCAGAGAATCCACCTCTGCTGATCTTATTGTTCAGGTCGCTCTCGTTCTCTGGCACGCCGCCGTTGCCTCGTCCGCGCCCTCCTGGCCCCGCTCAAGCGCGTCGATTCCCCACAGGCGGACCCCCCCGCTGCCGTCGACAACGGCATAGCTGGTCAGGATCAGAACGGCGGCGGCGGCAGGTGACATGGTGGCCTCTGGGGTGGGGTGAACCGGGAACAAACTGCACGCGATTTGCACCAGAATCAGGTGCAGTTCCCGTTAAGTTCCGAGAAAATCCGAGAAAACAGTGGCTTGACCGTCACCGCTGCGCGGCGGAAGAAAAGCCTTGTTTTTCGTTACCTTGCCGCATAGACAGATCGGCGGAGACGTGGCCGAGTGGTCGAAGGCGCTCCCCTGCTAAGGGAGTAGACGGGAAACCGTCTCGTGGGTTCGAATCCCATCGTCTCCGCCACTGGCCCCAGCGAAAGCGTTCTCCCGATCCGGCTGCGGCCGGATTTTTCCGTTTTATTTTAGGGTTATGCGGGAGGGGCTGAGCACCGTCCCTGTCGGCGGGAGGCCCGAAAGCGGTCTCTCAGGGCCGATATTCTCCGGACCTGTTGCCTGTGCCCTTTTGGTGAATTTCCTGCAAGCCACTAACAAGTAATCATTTATACGTCCGTGCAGGCTGTTGCCTTTGAACCGTCCAATTGCATGCCGACCGGAACCCGGATCGAACTACCCTCAGCCAATGAACGGGTCACACTGCCCACTGCGATGAGAGCGCTTCGGCCTGCCGAAGGACAGTTTGCACAGCGGCATCCTGTAGGTCTGGCGGCAAGCCGTGCTTGCGCAATATGCGTTTCACGAGCACACGCATTCCTGCCCTAGCACTCTCGCGGTGTGACCAATCCACCGAAGCGCTGCCCTTGAGGCTGACCAAGAGCTCGTGCGCGATCACCTTGCGCGCCGCGATGATGGCCTGAGCCTTCCGAAACTGTTTCGGCCCGACGATGGCATCGAAGGCGCCGTCCGAACGGATCCACATCTCAGGGCCGTTGGCGGCCGGCTTGTGTTTCAGTTTGAACGAGCGGCGGTTGTAGATGTTGTTGCCGATGTATTTCTCATTGGTCAGGATCTGATGGACGGTCGAACGGGTCCAAGCCCGCCCGAGATCGGTGAGGATGCCGCGTTCAGTCAGTTCTGCCGCAATTTCGCTTTCCGACAGCCCCTTCTTCAGAAACTGGCTGTAGATCCAGCGCACCGTCCGGGCCTCCTCGTCTGGTCCGGGCACAAGGACGACCCGATCCGTCTGCAAGCTCTTGTGCTCGCCGCGCTTCAGTTCGGTTTTCACTTCGCCCCGTTCATTGAGAAGGGCGCGACGCAACCCGAAGCCCGCCGGGCCGCCCTGACGGTAGCCGAGCTCAGTCAGACGGCATTGGCCCGCGAAGACCTTAACTGAAAGCTCACGGCTGTATTCGCCCGCCATTGCCCGCTTAACGCTTTTCACGATGGTGGAGGCCGGAGCACCATCGTTCTCGAATTGCTCGGCGCAATAGGCGACCTGCATTCCCGCCTTTCGGCAGCGATATTGGTAATAGGCAGATTAGTCGGTGTCCTAAAAACGTCCCCAGCGGATGACGTCGTAGACCAGAATCACGCTGAATTCGGCCACGCCGGATTCGACATCGGCGATCATCTGCTGCAATGCCATCCTGCCGCCGATGATCAGGGCGCTCTTCGCATCATCCGAATAGGTTTTGACAATCCTGATGCCGCGACGTTCGGCGTATTCGCGGATCGTCTGCGCCTAGTTCTGGGTTGAGTACCGTTGATGCTCGGTCGACATCCGGACGTACTCCGCAGCCAGCAGCTGCTTGGACGGCTCGGCTTCTCCTTCGGATAATAGTGCTTTTCCCCGAGCCACGCCCGCCTCCCAAGAAATCATGTGGGATGCTTCGAGCTGATGGCCCTCCACCGCATATTGGGCGCAAATACGAACTGCCGCTCTTCATGTCCTTCCCAGAGTATTATCGAAGGAGGACGCAGAGATGCGGACCAAGACGGGCACATTTGTGCCGAGAAGGGGCACAAATGCGCACCTTGAAGCCAATGTCGCCGACTACCGGGCAGCCATTGCCGCGGCGCTTCGGGACGAACTCGGCTTGACACATCGAGCAGTCAAGACGGCGATGCGCTGGACGGGTGCCAGCGAGCGGACTGTGAAGTACTGGATCGCGGGCGAGCGTGGGCCGAGTGGCGAGCATCTGATCGCGCTGGCCAGGCACTCGGATATCGTGTTCCACGTGGTCCTGCTGCTCGCCGATCGCACAACGACGCGGATGCCGAGTAAGGTCAAGCCGTCACAGAGGCGGCGGGGCGTCCAAATTGGTTCACCGCCGCCAGACTCGATGCGTAGTATTTTTTGGTTATATTGAATACACGCCACGCCGCAGGAGCCTGCCATGTCCCGCACCACGACCATGACTGTCCGCCTCAGCGGCGCGCTCAGCGACTTCGTTGCGGCCAATGTCGGCGAAAACGGCTCCTACGAGAACATCCGCGAATACGTGCGCGACCTGATCCGGCGAGACAAGGAGCGGGCCGAGCAGGAGACTTTTGATCGGTTGAAAGCCGAACTGACCCGCGCCTTCGCCGCGCCCGAAACCAGCTACAAGCCGCTGACGGCCGCCGAAGTCATCGCTCGCAATCGAGCCTGACCAGATGGCGATCCGCGTTCAGGAGGCGGTGTCACTCCGCCTCGATGACATCTACCGCTATACGCGCGACCGATGGGGCGAGGACCAACCTGATCGCCACATTACCGGCATGTTCCAAGCGTTCGAACGGATCGAGGCGAATGACGTCGCCTCAAAGCCGATCCCGGCAGAGTTCGGCGTCGAAGGGTTCTTCTTCCGGTACGAGCATCACTTCGTCTATTGGCGCCGACTATCCGACGGCGATATCGGTATCGTCGCGATCCTGCATCAGCGCATGCATCAGATCGACAGGTTCAGGGAAGATTTTCGCGACTGAATTGGCGGGCTGAACCGCCCCGGGTCTGTGACGTTGCCAGTCACTGAGGGGTCCGACGGGGGTTTGCCCCTTCAGGACTGATTGCGGGAGCTGCTTGTTGTAGAGGGGGACGTAGCGCAGGAGGGTCTGCTCAAGGTCCTCGCCACTCTGGACGCGATGGCTCTGCAGGACATCCTCGATCCTGCCGTTGAACCGCTCGACCATGCCGTTCGTCTGCGACCGCATCGGCGGCGC
>NZ_MUAV01000059.1:0-4473 GCF_003265965.1 Rhodovulum viride
CGCATGCCAGACCGGCACCGTCGCGGCGCTGGCCGGGGCGGCAACCGCCATGGCGAACAGGGCCGCGCGGATCATTCTGCGGCCCTCGCATCGAGCCCGGCCAGCAGACCAGCGCGATAGGCCTTCATGACGTCAATCGCCTCGTCGGTCTCCTTCACCGCGCGCAGGCGACTCTCTTCGTCGCCCGCCCGCTCGGCCTCGGCCTGCGCGATCACGGCCTCGCTGGTCTCTTTCAGCGTCTGGACATGCGTGATGATCGCCGTTGCGCCGGTGGCCGAAACCGACCGCCGCAGGAAGTTGGCGAATGCAATGTCGCCCGTCGCCTTCTGCAAGGCCGCGACCTGCGCAAAGGTGATGTCGAGGTGCCCGTTCTGGATCTTCGAGATCGTGCCCCGCGACACCGGCTCGCCAAACTCCGCCTCGATGGCGGCGCAGGCCGCGTCCACCCCGCCCACCCGGGCGATCAGCGCACGCGCCATCTGCGTGAACAGACGCTTATTCATGGGAAACGCCTTTTCCTTGGGGTTTGACCGCGCCCCGCGCATGTTCAGCGCATGGAGCAAAGCCATTTTGATCGTGCATTTGACCTTGGGGGGCCGTGGACAGCGCGCATTTCGGCGGTCCATTGTGGCGCCGCGCCGATGAGCCAACACCGGCGCGGCCAACCACACGGCTCAGCGAAAGGAGCGCCGCATGGAAGACAGCGTGGAAATCACGTCGTTCCGGTATCAGGACAGAAGCGACAAGGGCCTGCCCCCGGTGATGCTGGTCAGGTTCTGGGCAAGCACAGAGGGGGCCATCGAACGGACCGCCGAGAGCGCAGAAGGCCACGTGGCAATCGATCTGGCGCCGTCTGCCGACTATGCGGCGATGGAGCGCGAGGCGCTGTCGGAGGTTGCGCGCTATCTCCGACAGGTCGCGGATGCCGCGGAAGCCTACAGCCGAAAGCGATAGCCCATATCGAGCGCCGCATTGATCCGACCGACCAGCTTCGCGCCGTCCTGCTCTCTGGAAAGCGCGGCTGTCTTCCGCGCCAGGCACACAACGGCAACCACCAGCGCGGTTTGGCCGAGGATCAATGTCGCAATCAGATACCCCATGCTCGGGTCTCCCTTGATGGTGGGGAAAACGGGGGCGCAGCATCAGGCGGCGTCCCCGGTGGGCGTGGGGATGAAGTCAGCCGGGGAAAGGTGGACGCCCCTTTCGGCGGCAAGCTCAAGGAGCTTCGGAATGTGCCTGTATGGCACAAGCCCGTCAGTGCCTCCCCGTTCGCGAGAGGCCTGCCACATCGACACCCGCGTCCGGTGAATGCCGATGGCTTTCGCCACTGCGGAGGGGCCGCCGAGGGCCGAAATGATGCTGCTAGCCGGTTCCATGCCCTCGTTGTAGCGATTTTAGCTACTTCGCGCAATACACCTTGTAGCGATTTTCGTTACAGATGATGCTTGGCGTCGCGGATATGCTGTTCGCTGAGATGGCTCCGCGAACCCCGATATCAGCGCCCCTCAGCGAATGGCTCGTTCAAGCTCTGGATTACTCAGGGCTGAGCCAAACGGCCTTGGCCGAACTTCTTGATGCGCGCGTCCAGAAGAAGATTGATCGCTCGATCATCAACAAAATGACGCTGGGCAAGAGAACGATTTCGGCCGAGGAAATGCTGTTGATCTCTGAGATTACCGGCTTTGACCTTCCCAGCGATGCGGTTCAGGTCCCCACCATCGCCATAGCTGGCAAGGTCGGCGCTGGCGCGCGGGTGCCGGTCTTTGACGCTTACGAGAAGGGCGACGGCCCGCAGGTCGAATGCCCGCCCGGCCTGTCACCGCACAACATCGTGGCGGTGGAGATCGAGGGCGACAGCATGGAACCGGTCTACTCGGCCGGCGACCTGCTGTTCTTCACCCGCTGGTCGGACGGAAGCGTGCCCAGCGAGGCGGTAGGCAAGCGATGCGTTTGCGAGTGCGAAGAGGGGCTCGGCTGGGTGAAGGTGGTCCGCCCAGGACGAGACCATGGCACCTTCGATCTGCACAGCTTCAACGACCAGACGCCGACGATGTACGGGGTCCGGCTCAAGTGGGCGGCACCGATAAAGCTGCACTGGCCTGCGGAATTGGCGAGGAAGGTAGACGGATGAGCAAGTTCAGAGCGCTTTGGGGGCGGATCGCGGCCAGCTCTTGGGCGGCCGCCATCGTTGGTGTTTCGGTCGCCGCACCGACTGCATCATATGGCGAGATCGGGCGCTGTCACGACATTGCGGACAGCAGCGGCCGTCTCGAATGCTATGACTTGGAAAGCGGATACGCCGCTGAACCTTCGGCCGATGCAAGCGCCCTTGGGCAGTGGGTGGTGGAGACCGAAGTTTCAAAGATTGATGACTCCACAAATGTGTTCCTTACGCTTGATAGCGGGACGTTCACGAACTGCCGATACGACTCGGCACCCCATCAGATCGGGATCGCCTGCAGAGAGAACCAGACGAATGTTTGGTTCTTCTTCGGTGGCTGCTATATGAGCGGCATTCAGGGCAGGGGCGCCGTCACCTACCGCCTTGATAAAGACCCGGCCGCGACGAAAAGATTTATCGAGAGCAGCGACAATACCGCTCTCGGGCTTTGGAGCGGGTCATCTGCAATCCCGTTCATCAAAGGCTTGCTTGGCCACGAGAAGCTGTTCGTGCAGGCTGTGCCGGTCTCTGAATCCGGTGTCACCGCAGAATACGACATCACAGGCCTCGACGAGGCGATAAAGCCGCTGCGCGAGGCCTGCAACTGGTGATCTGGCGGCGCAAGAAATACTCTTGACCTTTGTGGAGGAAGATATGGGTGACAAAGAAGGAAAACCGATCTCCAGCACCCGCGGCGCATCGCCAAAGTCAGTTGTCAAGGGCGCCAGCCCTAGGGTTGTGGGTTCGCCCCAGAATGGGGCGTCCCCTAACAAGCTTTCCGGCGCACCGAAGCCCCCGCCGAAGAAATAGCCTATTTCATTCTGATGTTAACACGCCTGATTTGGCTGGCCGGGATGTAGGTCAGCCGCGTGCCCCAGTGCTCGTCGCTGATGCCGGATCGCGTTTCCTCGGTGCCGTTCGGAAGCTCCTCTTCCTCGACAACCATAACGACAGATCCGTCTCCACCAAGATACAGCCCGTCCCAGGCTGCGCCGTGATATTTCGACCTGTCGTTCAGGTACAGAATCCTCCCGTCTTCGGTGTGGACGGATACCTGCCCAACGCGTCTGTCTGTTTGCGCGATCCCGGACCAGGTAGTGTGAACGCCATCGTCACGATGCACCCCTGTCTTGTCCATGCACCAAAGCCAGCATCTGCGCCCCCACCTTCTCCAGACGCCGGCGCAGATGAGGCTTGCCAAGAAGGCGGTTAGGAACGCGGCGACCGGGCCGAACTTCTCGACAAGCAAAAACGCAAGCGTCGCGATAGATGCGAAGGCCAGCGAAATGAAGACGGCATCCGTCGCATCATGGTCGCGCCGAAAGCCCGCATAGGCTGTGACATATCCAAGATACCCGGCGCCAATGGCGACCTGGACCGAAAGGGAGAGTGCGAAGAACTCGCTTGCCAGCATGGGACGCCTCCTTGTGCTATCCATATCATGAGATTTCGACTGTTGCAGGGTTCCGCGATCAGGCGCGCGGTAAGGTGGAAAGTCGGAAACGGGTCCGTTGCCGCCCGCGCCGATGCGACCAGGTGATGGGCGCTATCCCTCGCGTCCTCGCTCATTGGTGCCCCCGCCCATGTCGCGCAGCTCGTCGCGCATCATCGCGGTCCCGATCTCGAACAGAAGCCCCGGCCCGCAGCGCGGCACGGCCTCGGCCGCCTTGCTGCGCACCCGGTGCCAAAGCGTGTCGTCCTTGATCATGCCGGCGAAAGCGTGGCCGCTGCTGGTCATGCGGAACCATGCGGCACCTTCGTCCGCCACCAGGAACCCGGCATCGGCCAGCAACAGCAGGTGATGATGTTCGCGGATCGCGTCCTCGGACGCCGAATGGCGCATCGGGGACGGATGGATCTGACTTGGCTCCGCCTCGATCTTGATCATCAGGGCGCGGATAAGGTCGTCGTCTCGGGTCATGGCCCCCTCCTGTCCGCCCGGGCGACACCGTGTCAGCCCGGTGCTGATAGGGGCAGGATAGCGCGTAGCGAAAAAAGCTACAAATACTATTGCGCGAAGTAGCGATTATCGCTACATTCCCCTTGCTGACCACAGAAAGGGGCACCCATGAAACCGATGAAAACGATCCTGACCACGACTGCCGCGCTGGCCCTGCTGGGCGCGCCGCTGTTTGCCGCCACCGAAACCACGGAAGACCAGGTGGCCGCCGCCACCCCGGCGACCGCCCCGGCCTGCTTCAAGCCGATCCTCGGCACCAACGCGTTCCAGCCCAGCTTTGCGCCGGGCTGCGTCTACTACCGCGCCCCCACCGGCAATGACCGCGATCCGGCCGCGTCCGACGAGGACGGCG
>NZ_MUAV01000005.1:0-226208 GCF_003265965.1 Rhodovulum viride
AGGATCGACCTTGCCATGAACAGGGCAGACCGGCGAGGGTCTATGTGATCATCCGGGATGGAACAGTTAGCTTACAAGAGCTTGAAATAACTTGTTAGTTTTCGACCGAGTTCCGAACACGTCGACGACCGGGGTGTTCGTGAGATGGAGCTGAAATTAAACCCGTCCCAGCGCGATGCAAACGCATGATACCAAGCGCGCGGGCGGGATCGAGCCGACCGATGCCGCCCCGAGCCAGGCTAAAGCAGGTCCTGCAGCACCGGGATCAGCGGCAGGTCGGCGGGTGGCATCGGGAAATCGCGCAGATCCCGCGCATGCGCCCATTTCAGCACCTGACCCTCGCGGGGCTGGGGCTGGCCTTGCCATTTGCGGCAAGCAAACAGCGGCATCAGCAGATGAAAGTCGTCATAGGAATGGCTCGCGAAGCTCAGCGGCGCGAGACAGCTTTCCCAGGTGTCGATGCCAAGCTCTTCCTTCAGTTCGCGTTTCAGCGCGGCCTCGGGGGTCTCGCCCGGCTCGATCTTGCCGCCGGGAAATTCCCAGAGGCCCGCCATGGACTTGCCGACGGGGCGTTGGGCGAGCAGAACCCGCCCATCCACGTCGATCAGGGCCACCGCGGCCACCAGAACGATCTTCATGACCGGTAGTCGGCGTTGATCTCGATGTAGCGCTTGGTGAAGTCGCAGGTCCAGACCGTCGCGGCGCCCTTGCCAAGCCCCAGATCGACGCGGATCGCCAGCTCTTCGCGCTTCATGTAGGCCGCCCCCACCTCTTCGGCATAGTTTTCGGCCACCCAGCCCTTTTCGGCGACGAGGATGTCGCCAAAGCGGATCGAGATCAGGTCGCGGTCGGCCCTGGCGCCCGACTTGCCGATGGCCATCACGATCCGGCCCCAGTTCGGGTCCTCGCCCGCGACCGCGGTCTTGACCAGCGGCGAATTGGCGATGGCCATGGCCACCTTGCGCGCATCGGCCGGGCTGGCCGCGCCGGTCACAGCGACCTCGACGAACTTGGTCGCGCCTTCGCCGTCCTTCACCACCTGATGCGCCAGATCCAGCATCACGCCCTTCAGGGCCTCCTGGAAGGCGCGCCCGGCCGAGCTGCGCAGATCGGTGATCTCGGGCACCTTCGACTTGCCGGTCGCGGCCACGATCAGCGTGTCCGAGGTCGAGGTGTCGCCATCGACGGTGATGCAGTTGAAGGTCTCGTCGGTCAGCTTGCCCAGCATCTTCTGCAGAAGCGGCTGGCCGATCTTCGCATCGGTGAAGATGTAGACCAGCATCGTCGCCATGTCGGGCGCGATCATGCCGGACCCCTTGGCGATGCCAGCAATGCGGATCTGCTGTCCGTCGATCTCGACCGTGGCGGTCGCGCCCTTGGGGAAAGTGTCGGTGGTCATGATCGCGCGCGCGGCCAGCGGCAGCGCCTCGGGCGACAGCCGCGCCGCCAGATCGCCCAGAACCGCCGAGATCCGCTCATGCGGCAGCGGCTCGCCGATCACGCCGGTCGAGGCGGTGAAGACCCGCGTTTCGGGCACGCCGGAAGCCGCGGCCGCGGCCGCACAGAGCGCCGAGACCGCCTCGGCCCCGGCGGCTCCGGTGAAGGCGTTCGAATTGCCCGAGTTCACCAGAATCGCCGCACCCTGTTTCGGCGCGGGCTTGGCTGCGATCTTGGCCTCGCAGTCCAGAACCGGCGCCGAGCGCGTCGCCGACCGGGTAAAGACGCCGGCCACGGCCGTGCCGGGCGCAAGCCGGGCCAGCATCACGTCAAGCCGACCCTTGTAGCGGACACCGGCCTCGGCCGCCGCGAATTCGGCGCCCTCGATCACCGGCAGCGCCGGGAACCCGGCCTCGGGAGCCAGAGGCGAGATCACCGGCTGCTTGGCGGGGACCTTTTCGGACACCGCCACCAGCTGCGCCCGCAGGCGTTCGATCTCGCGCTTCAGCGGCTTGATCTTGGCCTTTTTCTTCTTGGTCTCGCCCGTATCGACCTTTTTCTTCTTGTCCTTGGCCATCTGTCCCTCTTGGATTGGCACTTACTGGTCGAGCAGCGACTGGTCTTTCAGGATCGCGGGATCGACCTCGATCTCGGTCCGGGTGACGTCGGCCTCTTCGGTGTATTTTTCAAGCGCCTGCTCCATCGCGTCGCGCTGGATCTTCTGCACCAGATCGCCGCGGACATCGTCCAGCGCCGGGGCGTCCTTCAACCGGTTTTCGTAAAGCTTGATCACATGCCAGCCGAACTGGGTCTGCACCGGGGCCGAGACCTCGCCGGGTTTCATCGCAACCACGGCCTCCTCGAAGGGCTGGACCATCATGCCTTCCGAGAACCAGCCCAGATCGCCGCCATTCGGGCCCGACGGACCGGTGGATTTCTCCTTGGCGAGTTCGGCGAAATCGGCACCGTTCGCCAGCTCGGTCTCGATCGCCTTCGCCTCGTCCTCGGTTTCCACCAGGATATGCGCGGCATGGTATTCGTTGATCGGATGCGCGGCGCCATAGGCCGCGTCATAGGCGGCCTGCACCGCCTCGTCGGTCACGGCCTCTTCGGCGACGCGCGACAGCGCCTCGCCCGCCACGAAGGACCGGCGTTCGTTTTCAAGCGCGAGGCTCGCGCCCTTCGACAGGTCGGTCCCGATGGCCTCGCCCACCGCGGTCTGGCGGATCAGCTGGTCCAGCACCGCCTGATACAGCACGTCGTCGGGAAGCTGCTGATATTCGGCCGGAAGCTGGGCGCGCAGTACGACCATGTGCCCGATGGTGATCTCCTGATTGCCCACCCGCGCAACGACCGTGTCGGGGCCGATATCCTCGGCCAGCGCGGGCAGCGCCATCCCCGCCGCGAGGGTCAGCGCGGCAAGCGGTTTGAGGGCAAATGTCATGGGGCTCTCCTTCTCGCCGGGCACTTGGCGGCGTTGACACCATTCCGGCCTCCCCTTACATCGCAACTGGTTCTCGGGGTCGGCCTTATTTCCTTGGCCACTTCTATTGCCGCATTCTCAGGCGGGCAAGCGGTCCGTCGTACAAGATCCTGTCAGATACGCATCCGCGCGGAGAGAACATGCTGGGCATCGGAACACTCACCCGTAAGGTCTTCGGGACCCGGAACGACCGGCTGGTCAAGAAGGTGCGCCCGCTGGTCGCCCGGATCAACGCGCTGGAGCCAGAGTTCCAGGCGCTGGACGACGACGGGCTGAAGGCCAAGACTGCGGAATTACGCCGCCGGATCGCCGAGGGCGAGGCGCTGGACGACCTTCTGCCAGAAGCGTTCGCCAACTGCCGCGAGGGCGCGCGCCGGGCGCTGGGGCTGCGGGCCTTCGATGTGCAGCTGGTGGGCGGGATCTTCCTGCACCGGGGCAATATCGCCGAGATGAAGACCGGCGAGGGCAAGACGCTGGTCGCGACCTTCCCGGCCTATCTGAACGCGCTGACCGGCAAGGGCGTGCATATCGTCACCGTCAACGATTACCTCGCCAAGCGCGACGCCGAATGGATGGGCAAGGTCTATGCCATGCTCGGCATGACCACGGGCGTCGTCTATCCCTGGCAGCCCGAACCCGAAAAGCGCGCGGCCTACCGGGCCGACATCACCTACGGCACGAACAACGAGCTGGGCTTCGACTACCTGCGCGACAACATGAAGTCCGAGCTCAAGGACATGGCGCAGCGCGGGCATTATTACGCCATCGTCGACGAGGTCGACTCGATCCTGATCGACGAGGCGCGGACGCCCCTGATCATCTCGGGGCCGAGCCAGGACCGGTCCGAGCTGTACATGACCCTCGACAAGGTCGTGCCCGAGCTGACCGACGAGCATTACAAGCTCGACGAAAAGATGCGCAACGTGACCTTCACCGAGGAAGGCAACGAGTTCATGGAGAAGCGGCTCCATGAGATGGGCATCCTGCCCGAGGGGCAGTCGATGTACGACCCCGAAAGCACGACCATCGTCCACCACGCCCAGCAGGCGCTGAAGGCGCACAAGATGTTCCTGAAGGACAAGGAATACATCGTGCGCGACGGCGAGGTGATGCTGATCGACGAATTCACCGGGCGGATGATGCGCGGGCGGCGGCTGTCCGACGGGCTGCACCAGGCCATCGAGGCCAAGGAAGGCGTGCAGATCCAGCCCGAGAACGTGACCCTGGCCTCGGTCACCTTCCAGAACTACTTCCGGCTGTACGACAAGCTGGCGGGCATGACCGGGACGGCCGCGACCGAGGCCGAGGAATTCATGCAGATCTACGGGCTTGGCGTGGTCGAGATCCCGACCAACCGCCCTATCGCCCGGATCGACGAGCATGACGCCGTCTACCGCACCGCAACCGAGAAATACGCGGCCATCGTCGAGTCGATCAAGGAAGCCCATGGCCGGGGACAGCCGGTTCTGGTCGGCACCACCTCGATCGAGAAATCCGAGATGCTGTCGGAGATGCTCAAGACACAGGGCATTCCGCATAACGTCCTGAACGCGCGTCACCACGAACAGGAAGCCCAGATCGTGGCCGATGCGGGCCGCTTCGGCGCGGTCACCATCGCCACCAACATGGCAGGGCGCGGCACCGACATCCAGCTGGGCGGCAATGCCGAGATCAAGGTGATGGAGGCGCTCGAGGCCGACCCGACCGCCCATCCCGACGCGGTGCGTGCGCGCATCGAGGCCGAGCATGCCGAGGAAAAACAGAAGGTGCTCGAGGCCGGCGGTCTTTACGTGCTGGGCACCGAACGTCACGAATCCCGCCGGATCGACAACCAGTTGCGCGGCCGGTCTGGCCGTCAGGGCGACCCGGGCCGGTCCTATTTCTTCCTGTCGCTGGAAGACGACCTGATGCGGATCTTCGGGTCCGAGCGCCTGGACAAGGTGCTGTCGACGCTGGGAATGAAGGACGGCGAGGCGATCATCCACCCCTGGGTGAACAAGTCGCTCGAAAAGGCGCAGGCCAAGGTCGAGGGGCGCAACTTCGACATCCGCAAGCAGCTTCTGAAATTCGACGACGTGATGAACGACCAGCGCAAGGTCATCTTCGGCCAGCGCCGCGAGATCATGGAATCGGACGACCTGTCGGACATCGTGCAGGACATGCGCCACGAGGTGATCGACGATCTGGTCGAGACGCATATCCCGCCCCGGTCCTATGCCGACCAGTGGGACAACGAGGGGCTGCAACGCGCGGTGGCCCAGTCGCTGAACCTCGATCTGCCGATCGTGGACTGGGCCGAGGAAGAGGGCGTCGACGACGAGACCATCGCCGAACGGATCGCCGACGCCTCGGACGAGGCGATGGCCTCGAAGGCGGCGCAGTTCGGCCCCGAGGCGATGCGCAACATCGAAAAACAGATGCTGCTGCAAACCATCGACACCAAGTGGCGCGAACATCTGCTGAAACTCGAACACCTGCGCTCGGTCATCGGCTTCCGCGGCTACGCCCAGCGCGACCCGCTGAACGAATACAAGACCGAAAGTTTCGCGCTGTTCGAATCGATGCTGAACAGCCTGCGCGAGGATGTGACCCAGAAACTGGGACAGATCCGGCCGCTGACCGAAGACGAGCGGAACGAGATGATCCGCCAGCTGGCCGAACAGCAGGCCCGGCTGGCCGAGGCGACGGCACAGGCCCAGCCCTCGCATGCCGACGCGCCCGCGGACGGGACCGAGCCCGCCCCGGCGGCGCTGGCCTCTGCGGCCCCCGGTTTCGACGAGAGCCGGCCCGAAACCTGGGGCAACCCGAACCGCAACGACCCCTGCCCCTGCGGGTCGGGCAAGAAGTTCAAGCATTGCCACGGCCAGCTGGTCTAGGACCGGCGGCCGTCCGCCCGGCCGGTTGAAATCCGACCGGTTGAAATCGGCGCTGACAGATCGGACACTCGGGCCCGACAAAGGCAATCCGGTCCGGTTGAACATGCGCTGTCTGCCAGGCGCCCTGCTTTGCGCGGCGCTGTCCCTTCTGGCCGCCCGGCCCGCCCCGGCCGAGGAGGTGACGCTGATCTCGCGCGACGGCACGGTCGAGATTGGCGGCCGCCTGCTGGAGTTTGACGACGGGATCTATCGGCTCGACACGATCTATGGCCCGCTCGCGGTCAATGCCGATGCCGTGACCTGCGAGGGCGCCGCCTGTCCCGGCGCCGAGGCGCGTGTCGCCCGGTTCGCGCTTTCGGGGACGCCAGCGCTGGGCGATGTCGCGATGCCCGCCCTGATCGAGGGCTTTGCCGCCGCACGCGGGATGACGGTCGAGCGGGCTGTCGACGGGCGGCGGGGTCTGTTCCGGCTGCGCGCCCCGGACGACGGGACGCTGCGTGCCGAAATCGCCCTGACCACCGGCAGCACCGGCGAGGGCTTTGCCGATCTTCTGACCGGCGGCGCCGATATCGCAATGTCCGACCGCACCATCCTGCCCGACGAGGTCGCCCATGGACGCGAAGCCGGGCTTGGAGACCTTTCCGCAAACCACCGCCGCCGGCTGATCGCGCTCGACGCCATCGTGCCGGTGGTGGCTCCCGACACCCGAATGGGGGACCCGGGGCGCGGCCTTCCCTACGAGACCGTCCTGAGCCTGCTGACCGGCGAAATCGTCGACTGGTCCCGGATCGGCGGGACCAAGGCCCCGGTCACGGTGCATCTGCCGCGACCGGACGGGGGGCTCGGTCAAAGCCCCGAGACACGGCTTCTGGAGGGCCGGGCGGCGGTCCCCTCGGCGCGACAGCATGCCGATGCGGCGGCGGTTTCGGCGGCGGTCGCGGCCGACCCGATGGGACTCGGGCTGACCCGGTTCTCGACGCTCGGCGGCGCGGTTCAGGTGCCGCTGGGCGCCGGATGCGGCACCCGTCTGCTGGCCTCGCGCCAAGGCATCAAGACCGGCGACTACCCCTTCGTGGTGCCGCTTTTCCTTTATGTGGGTGCGCCGCAGCTGCCGCCGCTTGCCCGGGCCTTCCTCGACTATCTGGCGACGCCCGCGGCCCAGATCGCGATCCGCCGGGCGGGCTTTGCCGATCTCATGCGCGAGGAGATTCCACTGGCCCGTCAGGGGGACCGACTGGCGCTCGCCATCGCCGAGGCCGCTCCGGAGTCCGGTCTGGCAGAGTTGCAGCGGATGGTCACGGTTCTGCGCGGCGCGGTGCGCCTGACCGAAACCGTCCGCCCCGGCCCCGAAACGGACGAAGCCCTGTCGCAGGCAGGGATCGAGGCTCTGGCGCGGGCGCTGGAAGCCGGAACCTTCGATGGCCGCACCCTGATCCTTGCGGGCTTTGCCGATGACGCGGACGGTCCCGATGCCGACCGCGCGCTGGCCCGGAAGGACGCCGAGGCCGTGCGGGACGCCCTGCGTGCCGCGGCAACGGCCGCCGATTTCGGCCGGGTCCGGCTGGAGGTTGTCGCGTTCGGCGCCCTGCTGCCGGTGGCCTGTACGGGCGCGCACGCCGACGACGCGCTCCCCGAAGCGGTAGCACACCGGCTCAACCACCGGGTCGAGTTCTGGCTGCGCTAGGGCAATCCCTCAGACCGCATGGCGACGATTCCGCCGCAGGCCGACGCGGGCCCACGTCACATGGATGTTGCACGAACCGGGTATCCCCATCCGAATAGAATCTACATTATGGGTCCAGCCATGGAATGTCGCACCATATTTATTTCTGACATCCATCTGGGAACGCGCGGATGCCAGGCCGGGATGCTTCTCGATTTCCTGTCGCATCACAGCGCCGAACGGATCTTTCTGGTGGGCGACATTGTCGATGGCTGGCGGCTCGAACGCACCTGGCACTGGCCCCAGACCCATAACGACCTGGTGCAGGAAATCCTCGCCCGGGCCCAGAGCGGGGTCGAGATCGTCTACATCCCGGGCAATCACGACGAGATGCTGCGCGCCTATCTGGGCACCCATTTCGGCGGGATCGAGGTCAAACGCCAGGCGGTGCATGTGGCGGCCGACGGGCGGCGCTATCTGATCACCCATGGCGACCAGTTCGATTCGATCGTCGTGCATGCCAAGTGGCTGGCGCATCTGGGCGACCGCGCCTACGGCGCCGCGCTGGGGCTGAACACCCTGCTGAACCGGGCACGGCGGATCTGGGGCGGGCCCTACTGGTCGCTGTCGAACTGGGCCAAGCAGCAGGTCAAGCAGGCCGTCAACTACATCAGCGAATACGAAAACGTGCTGGCCGCCGAGGCCCGCCGGGGCGGCTATGACGGCATCGTCTGCGGCCATATCCACAAGGCCGAGCTGTCGGCCATCGACGGGCTCGCCTATGTCAATTGCGGCGACTGGGTCGAAAGCTGCACCGCCGTGATCGAGCATCCGGACGGCCGGTTCGAGCTGATCGACTGGGCGGCCGAGATGCGGGCCCGGCCATTCCGCCGCGACCGGCTGCGCCTGCTGGGCGGGCGCCGCCGCGGCCAGGACCGCGAGGCGGCATGAGCGATATCTCTGTTCCCCCCGCATCGGTCGAAGCCCAGCTTGGCGCGGCCGTCCACCAGAACCGCGCCCTGAGCGCGACCGGCCTGCTGGAACGGGCCTTCTCGCGGCTCTTTCAGGGTCTGGTCTATGTCCAGATCTGGGAAGACCCGGTCGCCGACATGGCGGCGCTGGATCTGGCCGAGGGCGACCGGGTGGTCTGCATCGCCTCGGGCGGCTGCAACGTGATGTCCTATCTCACCCGCCGCCCGGCCGAAGTGGCCGCGGTCGACCTGTCGCCTGCCCATGTCGCGCTTCTGAACCTAAAGCGCGCGGCGGCGCTTTACCTGCCGGATCAGGCGTCTTTCTTCGCCTTCTTCGGCGAGGCCGACCGCCAGTCGAACGTCAGGGCCTATGACCGGTATCTGGCGCCGCGGCTCGACGCGGCCTCCCGGGACTGGTGGGAGGGCCGCGTGTTCGGCCGCCGCCGGATCGAGATCTTCGCGCGCGGCGCCTATCGCCATGGGCTGCTGGGCCGGTTCCTGGGCGCGGCCGGGCTGGTGGCGCGGCTGGGCGGGGTCGATTTCGACCGGCTGCTGGCGGCCCAAAGCCTCGACGAGCAGCGCCGCTTCTTCGAAACCGAGGTCGGCCCGCTTTTCGACCGGCCGCTGGTCCGCGCGCTGGCACGCCGTCGGGCGGCGCTCTTCGGGCTGGGGATTCCGCCCGCACAGCACGACAAGCTGGCCGCCGATGGCGGCGGCGACGTGATCCCGGTGCTGCGCGAGCGGCTGCGCAAGCTTTTCTGCGACTTTCCCGTGGCCGAGAATTATTTCGCCTGGCAGGCCTGCAAGCGGCGCTATGGCGGGGTCGCGGGCGGCGCGGTGCCGCCCTATCTGGACCCCGATGCTTTCGAGACTCTGCGGGCAATGGCCGGGCGCGTTTCGGTCCGGAACCGGTCCGTCACCGACTATCTGGCGGATCGGCCGGCGGGGTCGGTCGACTGCACGGTGTTGCTCGATGCGCAGGACTGGATGACCGATGCCCAGCTGACCGCGCTCTGGACCGAACTGACCCGGGTCGCGGCGCCGGGCGCGCGGGTGCTGTTCCGCACCGGCGGTGAACCCGACATCCTGCCCGGCCGGGTGCCCGACGCGATCCTGGGACGCTGGGCCTATGACACCGAAGCCTCACGCCGCGCCTCGGCCGAAGACCGGTCGGCGATCTACGGGGCGGTCCATCTTTACCGCTTGCGGGGCTGAGGCCATGACCGACACGACCGAGCACGCGGCGCTGATGGATGCCACCTACCGGCATCAGCGGCTGATCTACGATGCGACCCGGGCCTGGTTCCTGCTGGGCCGCGACCGGCTGATCGCCGATCTCGACCCGCCCGCGCAGGGCCGGGTGCTGGAGATTGCCTGCGGCACCGGCCGGAACCTCGCCCGGATCGGCGCGCGCTATCCCGGCCGCCGGCTGTTCGGGCTCGACATCTCGCGCGAGATGCTGCGCACCGCCTCGGCTCGCCTGAACGGTCGGGCGCTGCTGGCCGAGGGCGACGCGCGCCGCTTCGACCCCAACGCGCTGTTCGGCACCGGCGCATTCGACCGGATCGCAATTTCCTACGCGCTTTCGATGATGCCCGACTGGCCCGAGGCGATCCGCGAAGCAGTGCGCCATCTGGCCCCGGGCGGCACGCTGCACATCGTCGATTTTCACGATCAGGCGGAACTGCCGGAGGCTTTCGGAAGGGGGCTTCGGGCTTGGCTTGCGCGGTTCCATGTGGAGCCCCGCACCGACCTCGCCGGGGTCGTGGGTCGCGTCGCGGCAGAGACCGGCGGCGCGGCGAGCCATCGCGTGCTCTTCCGCGGCTATGCCCAGATCGCCGTCATCCGGCAAACGTCCCGGGGCTTTCGCTGAGGATCGGCGCCGCCTTCTTCGCGCTGTCCTCTCGACGCCGGCGTCAAGGCGCAGGAATGGTCGCACCGATGGGCGATCATTCCGTCATCGGCCTGCTTGCCGTGACATCCCGATCAAGCCGGCCCGCACCGAGCATCACGGCCAAAACCAGCGTCAAATGCAGAACGCCACGGGACAGGATCACGATACTGGGATCACCGGACGACAAAATCCGCATGCAAAGCCCCAGCCGCCTTGATGCTCTTGAGAATGTCGATCATGTCGCGCGGAGAAACCCCCAAGGCGTTCAGCCCCGCGACCACTTCTGACAAAGATGTTCCTTCGTTGATCTCGGCCAGACCCGTTCCCGGATCTTCTTCAAGGGACGCCCTGGTCCGCGGGACGACGACGGTCTGCCCTTGCGCGAAGGGGTTCGGCTGAATGACCAGTGGCTCTTCCTGCACACGCAACGTAAGATTGCCTTGAGACACCGCCACGCGAGAAATGCGTACGTCTTCCCCCATCACGATGGTACCCGATCGTTGGTCGACCACGACCGTCGCCTTCTGCTGAGGCTCGACCATGATCCCCTCGATACGTTGCAGCGCATGCGCTGGCGAGGGCGCGCGGGTCGCCCCAATGTCCAGCACGACGGTGCCTGAATCGATCATGCGCGCAACGCCGCGGCCGTAATCATTGTTGATCGCCGCCTCGATCCGCCCCGCCGTGGTGAAGTCGGGGTTGCGCAAAGCCAATCGCAGACGATTGAGCGATCCGAAATCGAAATCGATTTCTCGCTCGACCCGCGCACCCGAAGGGATAACGCCCGATGTCGGAACGCCTTCTACGACCTTAGCGCCATCGCCCTCTGCCGACGCGCCTCCGGCGATCACAGCCCCCTGCGACACGGCATAGATCTGACCATCGGCGGCGTTCAGCGGCGTCATCACCAGAGTGCCGCCCAGAAGGCTTTTGGCATCGCCGATGGCTGAAACGGTCACGTCGATCTGAGACCCGGCGCGGGCAAAGGGCGGCAGGCTCGCAGTGACCAGAACAGCCGCAACGTTCTTGGGCCGGAATTGCTCTCCGGTAACGTTAACGCCAAGCCGTTCGAGAATGTTGGACATGATCTCTTCGGTGAAGGGCGCATTCCGGATCCCGTCGCCGGTCCCGTTGAGACCGACGACAAGGCCGTATCCGACCAGATCGTTGCCCCGAACCCCATCGAACTCCACCAGATCCTTGATACGGATCGGCGCCGAAAAGGCCGGAAAAGCGAGGATAAGGGCGGCAAGCAGAAGGGTCAGGCGGCTGATCATGACATGTAGTTCGTGAAGCTGAGGCGCGCCAGACGCGCCGTGACCGTATAGAGCGCATCGATCTGGGATTCGACGGCTTCCATCTGGGTGGCGGTTTCGTACGGATCGAGGCCAATCACACCATCGCGGGCAAGCAAAAGCGTCTTCCGGTTGGCACTGTTTTCGGTCTCGATCGACTCAATCTTTTCCTGGCGGACCCCAAGCAGCGCCCGAACGTCAGTCAGCGCGCTGTCGGCGGTCAGAAGACCTTCGCCTGCAGATTCGGCCAGAAGCGACCTCAGCACGGGGTTCCCTGAAAGAAGCGCCGGGTCTGCCAGAAGCGCACCTGTCGCCAAGGACTTCAGCACATCGCGGATGGCCGGGTCCATGGCGGTGACGTCAAGGCGGATGGTTTCTGTCTCGTTGAGGCGAACCGTCCCGACTGCCGTTGTGGAGCCCTGATAGGCAACGGTGTCGAAACCTCCGGGGGAGTTGAACCAGTTGTCAATCGCGGTTTCGATGTCGGTGACGCTGGTCAGGCCGCTGATCGCACTCCCGATCGAAGACAGGATCGTATCGGCGCTTGCCAGCGCCGGTGCATCGGTCGCATCGCCGGCGAACAACGACCGCCCGGCAAACCGCGTGTTCAGGGCGGCAACGACCTGGCGGAATTGTTCATCCGCCTCCTGGCCCGCCGCGGCGATCATGTTCTCATGCTGCCCCGACGAACCGTTGATCAGGGTCGAACCGATGTCCTTCGCCGTATCGCTGAGAACGCCCAGCGCCGCTTGCATGACCTCCGCCGTCGATTTGGTTTCGGATGTCGCAAGGTCATAGGCGTCGAGCATCGTCAAGCTGCGCTCGATCGCGCCGAGAGGGCGGAAATCGCCCCGCACACGAGCGGCCGGATCAGAGGTTACCCCGCTGACCATTTCCTCTGTCAGGCGTGTGAATTGCGCCTTGACCTCGGCATTGCGCGTGCGAAGCCCGAGGCTCTGCGCCAGATCTCCCATAGAGATTAAGGACATGACTCAAAGCTCCATCAACATGTTGATCAGTTCGTCAATCGTTTGCATGACCTTCGCGTTGGCGGCGTACGCCTCTTCGAAGACCATCAGCATCTGCAGTTCGTAATCTGTGTCGACACCGTCCGCGAGTTCGGCCTCCCGAAGCGTCGCGGCGCGGGCGGTGCTGAACGTGGACTGGTCGATGGCCGATTGCGCGCGAACCGAGATGCCCGAAACCACTTCGGACGCGAGGTCGGCCATGGTGAAGGCCTGGGTCGTGTAGGAACCGGAGCTTGGGGTGCGGCTGGCCGTCAAGGCATCGGACATGGAATTGAGCAGGCTCGCATCGCCAACCGAACCCGCCGACCCGGCCATCATCCCGCTGCGGAGCCGCCAGAGCGCGCCACCCTGATCGGGGTCGACGAGTGCGTTCACGCCGATCCGCGTGGACAGGCCGGTTTCCGCATTGGGATCGGACACAAGATCGAAAGCGGCGCCGAAGTTGGTGAAGAGGCCTGCATCGGTCGCCCCGAGCGAGGAGTCGACGGCCGGATCCTGGAAACGTTCGATCAGGTCGCGGGTGAGCGCATCCAGATCGGTCTGCGCCTGAACCGCCGTGATGTCACGTTGTTCGAACAGGGCTTCGAGACTTCCGCCGCCCATCGCCGCGTAGGTGCCCGACACCTTGACGGGTTTGCCGTTCATGTAGAGGCCATTGAGGGCCCCGCCTTCGACCGTCATTTGGGGAACGATCACGCCGGCGCTCGAGAAGGAGAATTCGGCCGGAGGGCCGTCGATCAGGGCAGCGCCGTTCTCGGTGTAAAGAGCCACCATACCATTGTCGCGCGGGATCTCCCGGATCGGGACGATTTCGGCGAGCTTGTCGATCAGGATTTGGCGTTGATCGACAAGCGCATTGGCGTCGTTGTTGTAGGAATATTGCTTGCAGATCTCGGTGTTGAGTTCGGAGATCTGCTGAAGCGTATCGTTCAGGGTCTGAACGCTCGATGCGATGCCGGATTCAGCATCCATCCGCGATTGCTGGATGGCATCGGCCGCATCGTTGATCCTGTCGGTGAGGCTTTGTGCCGCCGACAGCACCGTGGCAAGCCGAGCGTCGCTGTCGGGTCTGCTGGCCGCCGCGGCGAGAGCCGATTCGAAGGCGGCAATGCTGCTGGAAATCGAATCGGCGCTGTCAGCCGTTCCGAGCGCAGCCTCAAGCTTCGAGAGACCGTCGGCGCGGGCTTCGGCCTCGGCCGAGGCCGCATCTGCGAGGCGCCGGTCGCCGATCAGCTGCTGGTTCACATCGCGGCGCACCCCGACGATCTTCACACCGCTGCCCGACGTCGAGACGGTGTTGGGCGTGGTTTCCAGAACGCGCCGGCCATAGCCTTCGGTCAGCGCGTTCGATACGTTCGACGAAACGACCTGGGCACCGCGGGAAGCGGCATTGAGGCCGGATAGGGCGTTGGCTAGGCTCGCGCTCAGGCTCATGTGTCACCTCCTCTTCCCGCCGCCGGGACAGATTACCGTTTGATGTTGGTCGTTTCCTGGAGCATCTCGTCGACGGTCTGGATGACCTTCGCGTTCGATGAATAGGCCCGCTGAGTCTGGATCAGATCGGTCAGTTCTCCGGCAACGTCCGTCGCCGATTCTTCGAGCGCGAAGCTCACCACATCCCCGGTCGGCCCGTCGCCGGCATCCCACATGAAGAACGAGCCGCTGGTGTCAGACGGGCTGTAGCACTGGTTGTCATGGGCATAGAGACCGTTCGGGTTCGACACGTCGACGATCGGCACCTGATAGAGCGTGCGGGTAATCCCGGTGTCGAAGTTCGCCCTGACCATGCCGTTCGCGTCAATCTCGATCGAGGTCATATTGCCGACCGGGAAGCCGTTCTTGGTAATCGTGGTGGGACCGTAGCTGTCCGAGAGCTGGACCGTGACCGAACGGCTGTGCTGGGCGCCGATATTGATCGACATCGTGTCCCCGTTGGGACCCACCTGCACCGTCAGCACCCCGGTCGCCGGATCCCAGGCGCCGCCCGTATTGGCAGTAACGCTTTCCAGCGTCCCGCCATATTGCTGGGTATCGGAGAAGACGAGATCGTAATCGCCTACGACGGCCCCGGTCGCCGAGTCGGTCAACGTCACGTTCCAGCTGTTCGACAGGCCCGCGACCGAGGTATCGGGAGTATAATTGATCTCGATGCTCTGCGACGTACCAAGGTTGTCGAAATACTCGACCGACAACGGCAGCGGCGTGCCGGTGGGCGAAGCCGAATCGTAGGCCGTCTCGGTGGCGGGCAAGTTCACGCCAATCGTCATTTCGGTCGTCGGTTCGGTCGCGAACTGGTTGGTCTGGATCTGGATCGGCTGCAGATCGTCGGTGGTATCGCGCGAATAGGACGGGATCGAGCCATCGGCATCGGCGGGCCAGCCCATGAGGACAAGCCCGGTCGACGTCTTCAGATATCCATCCTCGTCGGTGCGGAACGACCCGGTGGTGGTCATGTACATGGTGTAGTTGCCCGATTTCGAGATCAGCTCGGACTGGGTCATCACCGGCAGGAAACCGCGGCCGCGGACCGCGAGGTCGGTGGCATTCGCGGTAGTCAGGAGCGCACCCGGCTGATCGATCATCCGCGTCGTCGTCGTGCGGACACCGCCGGCGGAATAGGTCCCGCGCGACGAGTTGATCACCATCGAATGGAAATCGGCATTGGCCGTCTTGTAGCCATAGGTCGATGAGTTCGCGATGTTGTCGGAGATCGTCGCCAAGCGAGTGGCGTTCGCCGCGAGACCAGCGACACTTGCGTTGAGCGAGGAAGAAATCGTCATTTGGGTGCGCCTCTTTGCTGCTGTTCCCGTTAGGCCAGAGGTACGACCCTTGTCTTTAACGCGGCCCTAACATTCAAAATTTTCCTTAGTTTCTCAGATCCGACCGGAGCAGAGTCAGTTCGATCCGGTTGTTGCGCACCGCCATCGGCCGCGAAACCGCGGGTTTCCGGTCGGCAAAGCCCGTGACACGCTCGATCCGGGCCGGGGCCACGCCGTGGTCCTCCAGCATCTTGCGCACCGTCTGCGCACGGAGAGTCGAGATGTCCCAGACCGGATTGTCCAGCAGAACGACGGGGCGCGCGCTGACATGACCGGCGACCGACACCTTGTTGCGCACCACGCCGAAGGCGCCGCCGATCACCTCGGTCAGCTGTTCGAGGATCTCGGTAGGCCGGTCGTTCGCATCGAAGAGCGGGACCCCCTCGATATCGAACAGCTCGATGATCAGACCCTCATCGGTGAGTCGCGTCACGACGTGCCGCATCATCTGCTCGCTCAGGATCGTCTCGCCGCTTTTGCCGTTGATCATGTCCTCAAGCTTCTTGAGAGCCTGGGTCTCGGCCTCGGCATCGGCGGAATTGGTTCCCTTGTCGTCCTTCTGCTCGACCGGACCGCTGCCGATCTCGCCCTTCGCCTGACGGTCGGGCGAGGGGCTGGGCTGGGTCGCCCCCGTGCCCCGCTGGATCAGCGTTTCCTCGGAAAAGATCGAATCGCCGCCGAAAGCGCCTTCGCCGCCCCCGGACACACGGTTCACCGGAATTGTCGGATTGAAGTAATCCGCAATTCCCTTTCGCTGTTTCTCTGTCGTCGCGTTCAACAGCCACATCAGCAGAAAGAAGGCCATCATCGCCGTGACGAAATCCGCATACGCGACCTTCCAGGCACCGCCATGATGCCCGTCGCCACCGACAACCTTCTTTCGTTTGATGATGACCGGCGCGTTGGTTCCAACGGCCATAGCACCACCTCGATTCACCCGCCCCCAGCTTTAGAACGCGGACATGAACAGGGGCTTAACCCGCAAAAATGGCATAAATCGGGTAAGAGAAACCGCGGCGTCGGGAATTGCGAAACAACCGCCGGGGCATTCCGCGCGACGCTCCCGAAGCACCGGATCGCAGGGGCCGGGGCAGCTTCGGGACGTGCGGGACGAACTCCGGCCCGCGAGCGCTCTGCCGGGTGGGCGGGAACCGGAGGGCCCTGCCGACTATCGGGCGATTTCGATGCGGACCGGAACGCGGCCGCTTTTGAGAAGGGCGCCGAAGTCCCCGTCGAAGGCGCCAAGCCGGACAAGCCCCGGGGTGGCGCCGAAGGGTTTGACGAAGATCGCGAGATTGCCCCACGAAGCATGGGTCGCGATGTCGCCTGCGCGCGCGGCATAGCGCGCGGGTGCCTTCTAGGTCCGCAGCTTTCGCGGCAGATCCGACACCTTCTCGATGCCGTGATAGTCGCCCAGCGTCACCTCCATTGGCAGCAGCGACGCGAAGTCGTCGGCCCAGGGCGTGTCGTCCAGCGTGGCGGAAAGCACCGCGTCTCCGGTAATGAAAGTGATCCGGGTCATGCCTCGGCACTCGCCTTCCTGCGGGATGTGGAACCGGGGCAGGCCTGAACCTCGGACGGTGCCAGCGCCGCGCCTCCGGTCTCCTGGGCACGGGCCGGACCGGCGAAGGCGGCGGCGGCCAGCGGCGCGGCGGCCATCGCGGTGCCGGTTCGCAGGAAGGTGCGGCGGCTTTCGCCGCTTCAGGTCAGCAGTTCAGCCTTCGCATTGCAGGAATCGCACATTTTGGCTCCCTTGATGCAGTTTCGGTGACGTCGCACGCTGCCGAGGTCTGCAATGCGGACCACATACAGGGCGAAGACGGCGAAGATGCTGCCGCATTCCGGCACCAAGGATAATCGCGCAGGCGCTCAAGCCGCTCATGACCGGCTGTCATGAATATGCCGGTGCGGCATGGACGAGATCCATTCGTGAAGCCTGCTCGTGACCGGATTTAGCCCGCCGGGAATTATCCCGCGCGCCCGCCCCATGTCCGGGACACCGGCGTGACCGGTCGCCCCGAGCACAGCGAGGAGACACCCAAGATGAAACGGACCCTGGCAACTCTGGCGCTCGTCCTCGCCGCCCCCGCGGCCTTTTCGCAATCGATGCAGATCACCCCTGCGGAAAGCCGCGCCGGCCAGGTCGGCAGCGCCGAGACCTTCTCGGGGGCCGCTTATGTCGCCCCGGTCTTCGGTCCCGACATGGCCTCGGTCAGCGCCGGCGAGGTCACCTTCCTGCCCGGCGCGCGGTCGGCCTGACACCCCCATCCGGGCGGTCGGATGCTGATCGTGACCGCGGGCACCGGCTGGATGCAGGAACGCGGCAAGGACAAGCAGGTCATGCAGCCCGGCGACGTGGTCCGGTGCCCGCCGGGCGTCGAACACCGGCATGGCGCGACCGCGACGACCTCTGTGACCCATTATGCGGTGCAGGAGAACGTCGACGGGTCGGCGGTGACCTGCGGCGAGCGCGCCACCGACGTCGAAGGCGGTTCGCCTCCCACGACCGCCGTCGACGACCCCGATGGCAGGATAATGATCGGCCCCATGAGCAGAGGCCATACATCGCGAGAACATCCGTCATGATCCAAGATCCGGTCCTCTCACATGCTTCGCGAAAACATCACCGACCTCATCGCGCTTGCCGCTGTCGCGGAAGAGCGCAGCTTCACCAAAGCCGCCGCGCGCCTGAACGTTTCGCAATCGGCGCTGAGCCACACCATCAAGGGGCTGGAACAGCGGCTGGGCCTGCGGCTTCTGACCCGCACGACGCGGTCGGTGGCGCCGACGCTCGAGGGCGAAGACCTGCTGGCGACGCTGAACCCGTGTTTCGAGAAGATCGAGGCGCGGCTGATGGCGCTGAACGAGTCCCGCGACACGCCGACCGGCACCGTGCGGATCGTCGCCGTCGAATATGCCATCGAGTCGCTGCTCTGGCCCAAGCTGTCGCCGCTTCTGAAGAAATACCCCTCGGTCAATATCGAGCTGGTGATGGACTGCGGCTATACCGACCTCGCCAGCTCGCAATGCGACGCGGGCGTGCGCTATGGCGAGCAGGTCAGCGAGGGCATGATCTCGATGCGGATCGGCCCGGACGAACGGATGGTCTGCGTCGGCGCGCCCGACTATTTCGCCGAGGCCGGGGTGCCGGAAACCCCGCAGGACCTGACCGGGCATCGCTGCGTGAACCTGCGGCTGTCGACCCATGGCGCGCTTTATGCCTGGGAATTCGAGGATGCCGACGGCACCGAGATCCGGGTCAAGGTCCAGGGCCAGGTCTGCTTCAACACCGTCAACCCGGTGCTGCGCGCCGCGGTCGACGGGCACGGGCTGGCGCTGGTGCCCGAACGGCTGGCGGCCGAACATCTGGCGGCGGGGCGGCTGGCCGTTTGTCTCGAAAGCTACTCACCCTATTTTCCCGGTTTCCATCTCTACTACCCCAGCCGCCAGCGGCCGTCTTCGGCCTTCGAGGCGGTTCTGGAGGCCCTGCGGGACCCGAGATGACGGTCTGCCTATGAGTGTGTTGCATAAGTGGCGTGAAGAGTCCGGGTATTAAGCCCGGCCCGGATGGCGCCACATCTGCCGGGTAAACTGAAAATTCCCGACAGGAGCGCCCCATGAAGACCCATATCCCGGTCTCGGGCCTTTCCCTGATCTCGTCCGCAGCCGCCGCCCAGGATGTCGGCCGCGTTTCTCCCGCGCTCGAGGCCTATTCGAAGAACGATCTCTTCGGGTCGGTCTGGACCGGCGAAAAGCCTTCGGTCCGCGACCGCGCGCTGGTCACCTTCGCGACGCTGATGACCCGGCACGAAACCCCGGCCGAGCTGTCCGAGACGATCACCCATCCGGCCTTCTACACCGGCTGGGGCAACGCCACCGCCGCCGCCGAGGCCGCCGCGCCGGTCTTTGCCGCCCGCGGCATCGTCCCCGAAGACCTGCCCGCGGTCGATCCCGGTCTTCTGCCCCTGGACGAAGAGGCCGAGGACGCGCGCGAGACTCTGGTGCGCGGCAATTACGGCGATGTCAGCATGGGCGTCTTCGACACCAAGCGCGACCTTCTGTTCCGCGACCTCTGGCTGCGCCCCGACCTCGCACCGCGTGACCGCAGCATGGTGACCGTCGCGGCCCTGATCGCTGCGGGCCAGCCCGAACAGATGACCTTCCACCTCAACCGCGCCACGGAGAACGGCCTGACCCAGGCCGAGGCCGGCGCGATGCTGTCGCATCTGGCCTTCTATGCCGGCTGGCCGAAGGTCTTTTCGGCGCTGCCGGTGGCGAAGGCTGTCTTCGAAATCCGCAACCGGTAGCCTCCGCGCAACCGCAGGAGGGGTCCATGAGAATCGGCATTCTCGGCTCGGGGCATATGGGGGCCGCTCGCGGCCACGAGGTCACCCTTGCCTGGTCCCGCGACCCCGACCGGCTTGCCGCCATGGCCCGCGACTGCGGGGCCGCGCAGGGCAGCGTGGCCGAGGCCGTGGTTGGTGCCGCTGCGATCCAGCTGGCCCCGCCCTGGGCCTGCATCCCCGAAGTCCTGGATCAGGCCGGCGACCTGGCGGACCGGGTCGTGCTAAACTGTTCGGTCCCGGTCACCGAGGACGAAAGCGCGATGCTTTTCGGCCCGACCGCCTCGGGCGCCGAAGAGCTGGCCCGGATGCGGCCCCACGCCCGCTGGATCGCCCGCTTCAACACCAGCCCGTCGGAAGGCCTGCGGCCGGTCCTCGCCCGCAAGGGGCGGGCCCCGGCGCCGCATCTGCCGGTCCATGGCGACGATACCGGGGCCAAGGACATCGCCGCCAGCCTGGTCCGCGACATCGGCTTCGAGCCGCCCGATGCGGGCGGATTGCGGACCGGCCGGTTCGCCGAGCCCTTTGCCATGGTGACCGCGGAACTGGCCTGCAACCAACCCGGCGGTCCGGCCCTGACCTACCGTTTCGACAAGCTGCGCGGCTGAGCCCGCGTCCAACCAAAGGAGAACGACCATGAAGATCATCCGTTCGGGCAGCAATGCCTCGATGAAAGGTCCCGACGACTGGTTCACCGGCACCGTCCGTGTCGACATGCTGTTCCAGGCCGAAGAGCCCGGCCGAACCGGCGGTAGCCATGTGACCTTCGAACCCGGCGCACGCACCGCCTGGCACACCCATCCGGCCGGTCAGACCATCATCATCACCTTCGGCCGCGGCCGCGTCCAGCGCGAGGGCGGCCCGGTCGAAGAGGTCAGCCAGGGCGACATCGTCTGGTTCCCGGCCGGCGAAAAGCACTGGCACGGCGCCTCGGCGGAAACCGCGATGAGCCATATCGCCATTCAGGAAAGCATCGACGGATCGCCGGTCACCTGGATGGAGAAGGTCGCCGACGCCGACTACAATGGCTGACCAGATCGCGGCGGGGCGCCCCAAAGGCGCCCCGGCCCCCCCCTAAGCGTCCGGCGGCGCGCAGGGCGGCGCCTCGGGACGGCGCGGGCACGCGTCGGTGACTGGCGCCCGGGTGGGCGCGAGGCCGATCCAGTCGGCCACCGCCGCTTGATCGAACCCCGCCATCCGCACCTCTCCCACCTGCATCAGCGGCCGGCGGATCAGCAGCGGATCGGCCAGCATCAGGTCCATCGCCTCGGCCTCGGTCAGCGCCTCGGGCCGGATCTCGCCCGACTTGACGCGCGGCGCGCTGGCGTTGACCCATTCGCGGACCGGCCGGTCGCCGAAGAAGGGGCGCAGGGTTTCGGCTGTCCACCCGGCGCGCAGGATGTCGCGAAGGTCGAGCGCGTGGCCCGAGGCCGTCAGAACCGCCCGCTGCCGCGCATTGCCGACGCAGCCCGGCTTTTCATAGAAGATCACCTGGGCCATCGCCGTCTCCCATCCCTTCGCCTCACGCCATGCTCCGCCGCCGGAAGGCCAGCTGCCGCAGCGCCGGAGGCAGGAACAGCGCCAGCCCGACCACCGTCGCCCCGGTATCGGGAGCGACCAGCAGCAGCGCCGCGATGACCAGCAGGATCCTTTCGGCCCAATGGAGCGGCGCGAACAGCCAGTTCGACACCGCCGCCGCCAACGCCCAGATCCCCATCACCGCCCCGAAGGCGGCCAGGAAGAAGGCCGACCAGGTGAAGCCGTCGGTCACCAGCAACAGCGCGGGCTGGAAGGCAAAGACGAAGGGCACCAGCACCTTGCCCATGCCCAGCCGGAACGCGGTGTTCCCGGCCCTGAAGGCATTGGCCCCGGCGATCCCGGCCGCGGCATAGGCGGCCATCGCCACAGGTGGCGTGATGTCGGCCAGAACGCCGTAGTAGAAGACGAAGAAATGCGCCACCAGCGGCTGCACTCCCAGCAGGCCGAGGATCGGCGCGGCCACCGCCACCATGATGATGTAATTGGCCGTGGTGGGAATGCCGCAGCCCATCAGGATGCAGACCACCGCCGTCAGCATCAGCGTGAACAAGAGCGTCAGCGTCGGCACCGTCATCAGCTCGATCGGCAGCACCGCCAGCCAGCCATGGACGTCATTGGCCCAGCCGCTGGCGACACCGGTCACCATATAGGCGATCTTGAAGCCGACGCCGGTCAGAGTCACCACCCCGATCACCACGCCCACCAGCGCCGCCGCGGCGGTGACCGCCAACGACTGGCGCGCGCCCAGCACGAAGCCTTCCCAGACCTCGTAGGCGGCGCCCTTCAGCCCGTCCAGCAGGCCGCCCTCGGAAATCTTCTGGATCAGCAGCACCCCGATGCAGGCGGTGATCGACCAGAAGGCAGCGGCAAAGGGCGTGCGCCCGGACAGCAGGATCGCGATCAGCAGGATCAGCGGCAGCACCGACAGCCAGCCCTTGCGGAACACCCGCCACGCATTGGGCAGCTCGGACGGGTGCAGGCCCCGCAGGCCGAGGCGGCGCGCCTCAAGATGGACCTGCACCAGCACGCCGAAGAAATGCATGAAGGCGGGCACCAGAGCTGCGGTCAGGATCGTGGTCAGCGGCACGCCCAGATACTCGATCATCAGGAAGGCGACCGCCCCCATCACCGGCGGCGTGATCTGCCCGCCGGTGGACGAGGCGGCTTCGACCGCCGCCGCGAAATGCCGGGGATAGCCGATCCGGATCATCGCCGGAATGGTCAGCGCGCCGGTGGTCACCGTATTGGCGATGGACGAGCCCGAAATCGACCCCAACAGGGCCGAGGACACAACCGAGACCTTGGCCGGACCGCCCGCATAGCGCCCGGCCAGCGCCGAGGCGATGTCGATGAACAACTGCCCCAGCCCGATCCGAGAGGCCATCACGCCGAACAGAACGAAGTGGAACACATAGGTCGCGATGACGCCCAGCGCGGTGCCGTAGATCCCTTGCGAGGTCAGGTAGAGGTGGTTGACGATGTTCGACCAGCTGGCACCGGGATGGACGAGAATGCCCGGCATCGAGCGCCCGAAATAGGCATAGGCGATGAACAGGATCGCGATCACCGGCAAGGGCCAGCCCATCGAGCGGCGCACGGCCTCCAACAGAACGACGATCAGGATCGTCCCCATCGCGATATCGACGGGCAACGGGTTGCCTACCCGGAATGCCAGATCGGCATAGATCCAGGGCACGTACAGCGCCGCGACCAGACCGGCACCGGCCAGGACCCAGTCGATCAGCGGCATGCCCCAGGGCGCCAGCGGGCCCGGGCGCACCTCTTTCCCGCCGAAGGCCGAGAAACTGAGGAAGACCAGCAGCAGCGTCACCCCCATATGCAACCCGCGATGGGTCGTCGCCGGGGGAATGCCGAAACCGGCCGTGTAATAGTGATAGCAGGACAGCAGGAACATGATCGCCGCGGCCAGCATCGCCAGCGGCCGCGCCACTGTCCGGAACCGCATCTCGGGATCGAACTTCTCTTCCAGCGCCTTCAGATCCTCGGCGCTGAGCGTCTCGGTTGCCGTGCCTTGCGCCGTTTCAGTCCGGTTCTCGGTCATGCTTGCCCACCCTGTCTTGGAAACGGAAAGGGCCGCGAGCGTGCCGCGGCCCCACCCCGATCAGACGCGCCGCGCAAATCGCGCCGCGCGGTTCGCGATCACTGGATCAGACCCGCTTCGCGATAGAAGCGTTCCGCACCCGGATGAAGCGGGATGCCGACACCGTCAAGCGCGGTATCCGCGGTGATCAGCTTGCCCTTGGAATGCCCCGCATCCAGAAGCTTGCGGGTGTTCTCGTTCCACAGCGCCTTGGTGATGCCGTAGATCAGGTCGTCGGGCTGGCTGGCGCTGGTCACCCATTGCGCGCCCACCGACAGGGTGGTCGTGTCCTCGTCCACGCCCTCATAGGTGCCGCCCGGCACCGTATTGGACGCGAAGAAGCTGTAGGTTTCGCAGATCGCTGGCACTTCCTCGCAGGAGATCGGCACCAGGGTCACATCGTGCTGGCTGGCCAGCTCGGCGATCGCACCCGCCGGATAGCCGCCGACGAAGAAGAAGGCGTCCATCGCGCCGTCGCGCATGCGGTCCGCGGCCTGGTCGGGTTTCAGGAACTCGGCGGTGACGTCGCTTTCCGACAGGCCGTAGCCTTCGAGGATGATCCGCGCGTCGACCAGCGTGCCCGAGCCCGGCTCGTCCAGCGACACCCGCTTGCCCTTCAGGTCGGCGACGCTCTTGATGCCAGAGGCGGCGTCAGCCACCAGGTGGATGCTTTCGGGATAGAGGTTGGCGATGGCGCGCAGGCTTTCGACCGCGGGCTTGCCTTCCCAGATCCCGGTGCCGGAATAGGCCCAGGTGGCAACGTCGGACTGGGCGAAACCCGATTCCAGCGTGCCCCCGGCGATGCCGTTGATGTTCGCGACCGAGCCGTTCGAGGAGAGCGCCGAGGCCACCAGGCCCGGCACGCCGCACGAGCCGCCCTCTTCGCACGACCGCGACCCGGGCGGGTTCGAGATGGCATTCGCCAGAAGCCCGCCGATCGGATAATAGGTGCCCGCCGTGCCGCCCGTACCGATCCGGAAGAACGACATGTCCTGCGCGGAGGCAGCCGCCGCCGTCACCGTCAGCGCGACCGAGGCGCCTGCAAGGAGTGTACTGAATTTCATGATGTGGCCCTTTCTTTCCCTGATGGCATTTCGTTGGCCATAGTGCACTCTATCCGCCGCAGGGTCTTTGGCAACTGCCGATCCGCGCGAAATCCGGCAGCCAAGGCCTCGATGCGGCCGGGGCGATCAGCCCCCGTCCGCCTTGACCCGATGCCGGAACGCCCGTCTCGTCCTCGAAGTCAGATTTTCCGACTCAAGGCGGTGGGCGGGCAAGGCTCATGGTGATTCCTGCAAAATCCCCGCCTGATTTGCCCGTATTTTGCGCAGGTCCCTGCGGTTTACTGAAAAAACAGGCGGACTGCGCCGGCCGCCCCGAAACGCGGTCAGCCGGTGTGCCGAAAGCGGGGTCTCTGTCGAGTGACGCCGACAGGCACAGTCAGATCGGGACCAACGCGGTGCCCGGGCAGAGACGCGCACCGCGCGAATGGGGCTTCCGGACACGAACCAAAATTCCGGCGGACCGATCCGAGCCTCGAGCGGACGGTGCAACCGGACCCGGAACCGGTAGAACGCCTGAGGTCGCTGCTGGAAAAGCTGGCGCAGACTTGAGCCGTCATGCGGGCGCCTCGTCGTCACGCGAACATGCTGTGGGCAGGGCCTTTGCCAGCGAACCCTTTGGGCGCACACCTTGGTGACAACGGCGCTGTCGGCAAGGGGGCGGTCAGCGCGGCCTCGTCCTCAAACACCTCGACCATGCCCAGCGCACGCACAAGGGATGCGACCGTGGCGGATCCGGCTTGGGTCGGCACCACGGCTGCGGTCAGATCCAAAAGCCTCGCCTCGTCCAGCCTTCCCGGATCGCTTTGACCAGCTCGTTGCCAATGAACAGGTTCGGCGTCTTCGCCGCCTGACGATGGACCGGACGCAGGCAGACAAGGGCCTCCGCGGCGGTTTCCGTCCGTTTCCGACAGGCGCCAAGGCTTTCCATCCTTTGGCTCTGTTTCCCGGGTCGATGGCTGTTCAGCCTTTGGGCAAGCCCTGGCCCGGGTCGTCCAGCCGGTCCAGCCACGACCGCCGCTCTGCCTCGACCTTGGCAAGGAAGCGACGATTTTCCCTGCGGAACCGCTCCGCATAGTCGAGGTTCTGTGCGGTCCCGATCTTTTCATGCCGGGACGATAGCGGTGCATCGTCAGGCAGGTCCGGATACCTGCACCAATTGGCCATCAGCTCGACCAGCTGACGCGGCGGGATCGTGGTGATCCGCTCGTAGGACAGCCTGAGGGGCGCGATCCGGTAGGCCCTGAGATAGTTCTCGGTGCGTTGCTCGGCAGCCAGAATGTGTCTCAACCAGTATTTTATCGTGCTGCGGTCATAGGCAAAGCCAGCCTCGGCCCTGCGCCGCGTCTCGGCATCGGAATCCGCCGCGTGACCCACCTGCGTCTGCACCATCTTGGCCAGCGACACCGCCTGGGCCACGATATCCTCTCGGATCAGCCAGACGCTCGCGGCGTCGGCGAAGGCTGCAAAGAACTGAGCGGGATCGTCAAAGACCGCATGCAGCTGGTGCGAGGTAATCTCGAAGCTGAGGCTGCCTTGTCGTACGGGAAACCGCCGCGCCATCTCTACATATTCGGTCAGAGTCCGGGCTCCGAAATGCCGCGCGATCTGCGGCATGAAATTCGGATTGAAAAGCTCGTGCCCCATCCCCAGGCACCCGGTCGCATCGAGCAGCGAGGCCAGCCAGCTCGAGCCCGACCGCGGTGTGAAATGGATCAGCAACGTGCGTTCCGCCTTCTCCCGGCGGGCACCCGCAATCCGGCGTTTGGCACTTTCCTCGTCATCCGGCGCAAAGATGTCCGACAGGGCCGGTTTCACAGTTATGGGCATGGGATCCGCGGGGGCGGGGTGGGTCGTCGTTCCGGTCCGGCCGATCGTCATGCAGTCAGTTCTTTCCTCTCTGCGGGCCTGTCGCTCGGCGGCGGCGCCAGAAGTCGCGCGGCAAGCTCTGTAGGGGCGATGTCGCGCGGCAGAAGATGTCCGTTCGGGGCGCCGCGCAGCGCATCGGCCTGCCCGCCGAAGTCAAAGGCAAAAACCGGCAGCCCGGTGGCAAGGCATTCGTGGGTCGCATAGGAAAAGGTCTCGGGACAGACCGACGGGATAAGCCAGCGCCCGACCCCATAGGCTTCTGCCAGATCCGAAATCTCCTCGCGCCGGTAGCGACCAATGACCCGTATGCCGCGATGGGCGTAGGCCTCGTCCATCTTTCCGATCACAACAATGTCCATCCGCACGCCCGGTGCCGCCGCGAGGTCGCGCAGCACGGCGGCCCCCTTCTCGAACCCGATGCTGCCAAGCACGCCCAAAACCGGGCGCGCGCGGGGCGCAGGCCGCACCGCGCGGGGCAGGAACGCGAGCCGGTGCGACTGAAGCGCAATTCGCGGGGCGAGGTCAGGCCAGGCGCGGGCGACCAGCGTTCGGGAAGACGGCGAGAACACCTCGATGGTCCCGGCCCGCGCAGCCAGCGCGTGCCAGCGGCCCCGCCAGTCGGAAATGCCGGGAGGCCACGTCTCACCTATGGCGGCAAGCCGGTCATAGCAGGCCTGGCACCGTTCGGCCCCCGGCAGGTCGCAGAACCGGTCGTCATGGCCCAGGAGGTTACGGGATGGGCACAGCGGAAAATAGTCGTGAAAAACCATCCGGAAGCCGTCCTCTGCACCCAGAGAAAGCGCGGCCGCCTCGGCCAGATCCAGCGGCGCGCGAGCACCGACAAGGCAGGAATAGATCAGGGTCTTGCGGCCCGCAGCGCCAAGATAGCCGCCCAGTTCGGCCAGCGGAAGGACGGCCTGGGTCTGACCCGCCGCACGATAAAGCTCGACCGCCACGGTTTCCGGTTCGGGGCCGTCCCGCAAAACCAGTGCCGAACCGCCCTCCTCCAGATCGCGGGCGATCCGGTCCTGCAGCCAGTGTTCGGCCCCCCCGCCCAGGCGATGACCCAGATAGACCGGCAGCGGCGCCTCGGTCCCCGCGCGGGCAAGGCCCAGCGCAAGCCTCGGACCGATCAAGGGGTCCGTGCGCACGAAATCCGCCACGGACGCATCATAGGCCGGATACCGGTCATTGATCAGCCGCGATGCCGCCGCGATACGTGCCGCCTTCTCGGGTCCGAAACTGCCGCCGCCGCGATGTTCGACAAAAAGATCGCCGATCAGAAGGTGGCGGGCCCCCCGTTCGCCCACCCGGCGGCACCAGTCGACCTCTTCGCCATAGCCGCGCCCGAAGGCCGTGTCGAACCGGGGCACCTCGTCCAGCCAGCGCCGGGACATCGCCATGCAGAACCCGACCCCGGTCGGGCTCTCGGCCCGGGCGGCCGCGGGGTTCAGCCGCTGGGCGATGGCATCCATGGCCTCGGCCTGGCCTTCGGCCAAGGGCTCGGGGCAGCAGATCACCGGCGCGGTCGCGATCTCGGCCTCGTTGCTCATCGGCGTGACCGAGGCGATCAGCGCATCGTCGAGGATCGGCCGCATCAGCCGGTCGATCCAGCCCGGCGGGACGAAGGCATCGCTGTTCAGCAGCACCACATGGCCACGGCTTTCCGCGAGGCCCCGGTTCACGCTGGCGATGAAACCGCCATTCTCGGCATTGCGCACCAGAAGGGTGCCGGGCCGGGCGTCCGCGAAGGCCTCCAGCATCGGCGCGATGGCCGGGTCGGTCGAGGCGTCGTCGATCACGATCACCCGATGCTCAGGCGGCGTGTTCCGCGCCAGACGCTCCAGACAGACGCGCAGATCGTCCGCGGCATTGAAGACCGGCAGAACGATATCGGCGGGCGGCGCAGGCTTGGGCGGCGCGGCCGCTGCGAAAAGCCCCGGCACGACCTCTGGCACGGCCTCTGAGGCCGGGCGGAGACGCAGCAAAAACGCCTCGATCGGGTCGCCCGCCTTGGCATCGCCCCGGAAGAGAAACGCGGCAAGGTTGCCGCCAAAAAGAAACGGGATACGGCAGAAATCGACAACGGTGCGCACCGTCGCCAATGGCGAGAACCGGGGCGCGGGCAGGCGGATCGCCAGAAGCGGCAGACCGGCGCCCTCCACCCAAAGCAGCCTGTGTCCTGTCAGCCGCAGGTCGAACGCCCGATCTTCCATATCGCTTTTGGCCAGGTCGACACGGGCGGTCTCGCTTCGGATCGTGACCGGCACCCTCGAGCGGCCGCGCACATGCAGCACGCCGTCGCGCAACGCCACCGTCTCGATCACGCCCTCGCCGTCCCCAAATGGACGGTTCACCATAAATTCCGTGCGCAACCGACAAAGATAGGCCGCGCGGAGGGTCCGCGACACAAGCGTCACCCGCCGACCTGCCCGCACCGTCTTGCCACCAGGCAAATGCAGCTTCGCGAAAGGCCGCGTTTCGCCCGCGACGCGCAGATGTGCCGCCCGGCGGCCGATGGCCGCGGCGGTTCCGCCGTCCAGACGGAACTCGAACGCGCAAGGCAAACCCGATGGCGCCGGACGGTCCGCCGTTGCGGTCATCAGCACCCGGCCGCCAGACACAAGCTCCAGGTCCAGCGGTTCGCCGCCGCCTGCCGTCCGCCACGCCCGGCCTGCGATCCGTTTGACCGTCACCGCGTCCATCGCGAAATCTATCGGATCGGCGGTCCCACCGACACGCCGTCTCAAGGAGATCACCGGCGGCCCTGCCGAGGAAAACGCAGCGCGGCCACGCACTCCAGATCAGATCGAGCCCGCAGCTCCATGCACGCGCCTTCCCGCATAAGATTAGCGACTTCTGCACGTTTCTATTGTTGCGAAATCGACCCTGTCAACCATGGGTCCGGCTTGGCGCGGGCCGGTCACGCGTTCTCCGTCGAACGCATGCGTCTGGCCTGCGGTTTCTGGCGGCACGCTGGCCAAGTCCATATCGCATAAGATAGATTGGCCGCATGGCTACCTCGCGAATGGCCGCCGCGCGGCGGGTATTGCTGCATCTTCTCTGGTCCAGACTGCAGGGCCGGCGAGGCATGCGCCGCATTCGGGTCGCGCCAACGGAAACGATCCGCATCGCAACCCAGGCTCGCGACGGGATCGTCAGCCTCGAGGCGCAAGCCACATGCCCGGCCCGCATCGGCACCGAGACCGCGACCCGGCGCGTCGAGCCCGGCGATGGCCCGGTACGGCTCGCCCTGCCCGGCCGGCGGCATCTGGTCTGGCAGGTCGACGGCGCGCCCGCAGTCACGATTTCGCTTTATCGTCCCGACCAACGTGTGCTCGGGGCGCTCTCGGCGGCCACGGCGCTGGCGTTGTTGCCCCTGCGCCATGCGGGCGACATCGCGGCCTATTTCCTGCGCGGCGACAGCGGAGCCGGAACCCGGCTGGAACGCGCGCTGATCCCCGGAGCCGAGGCCGCGTTGCAGAACACCCCCGCCGCCGGGTCCGAAACGCCGCTGGCGGCGCGCCTTGCCGGGCTGGGAAGTGCCAAGCCGGTGCCGGTTTTCCTGGGGCACCGGTTGGGCGGCGGGGCCGAATTGTGGCTGGCCGACCGCATCGCGGCCGAGCGGGCGCAAGGCAACGTAGCTCTGGTGCTGCGCGACGACCCCGCCGGGGTACTGGCCGAGCTTCACGACAGCGGCCCGCCGGTGCATCAGCGCCTGTCGCGGGCCGGGGCCGCGGATCTGCTGTCACGGCCCGCCCGCATCCGGCTGATCTATTCCAACCTGGTGGGCGCGGCCGACCCGCTTGGGCTGCTGAACGACATGCTTGACCGACTGCGGCCGCAGGACCGTTTCGAGCTGATCTTCCACGACTTTCTGCCGCTCTGCCCGTCCCATACGCTGATCGGGTCGGCGGGCCGTTTCTGCGGCCTGCCGGACCCCGTTTCCTGTCAGTCCTGTTACCGGAAACTGGCGGTGACCTCGGGCGCACGGCCGCCCCGGATCGAAACCTGGCGACAGGCCTGGCACCGCGCGGCAACCCGCGCCGACGAGATCGTCGTCTTTTCCGCCGACAGCGCACGGCGCGTGGCGCGGGTCTGGCCCGATCTCGCCCCGCATCTGGTGCTGCGCCCTCACCATGTCGGTCACCTGCCGCCGCGACTGGCACCGCCCTCGGGCCCTGCGCGGCTGGGGGTTCTTGGGCGGATCGGGTATGCCAAGGGGGCCGCTGTGCTGAAGGCGCTGGCCGCACTGCCGGACAGGGGATTTGAGATCGTTGTTCTGGGCGAGATCGACCCCGCCTTCGCCCATCCCGGGATGACCGTTCACGGGCGCTACCGCCGGGACGAGATCGCGACCCTGGCCGCGTCCCACACCATCGGCGCCTGGTTCGTGCCTGCCATCTGGCCCGAAACCTTTTCCTATACGGTGCATGAATGCCTGGCGACGGGGCTGCCTGTGCTGGCTTTCGACATCGGCGCCCAGGGCGAAACCGCCGCCGCGCGCCCGAACGGACAGGTGCTGCCGCTGGACGCCAGCCCCCGGGATCTGGCCGACCGGCTGGCCGCCGCCCTTGCCGGGGCCGCTCAGTCTTCGGCCGCGTCCAGCAATGAGGCCCAGAGCCTCCGCTGATGCCCCTCGGCATCGGCGGCGATCAGCGCCTCGCGGTTCTTGGCGGCCATCGCGCGGGCCGAGGCGGGGTCGTCGATCAGCCGGTCGATGGCCGCGATCCAAGCCGCAGGATCGGCGCCCAGCGCCAGACAGCGGCCGCACATCGCACCGCGCGCCGCTTCGTGCCAGCTGTCGGACCCGATCACCGCCGCGCCCGCCATCGCGTATTCGCCAAGCTTGCTGGCCGAGCGCGCGGCATTGAACCGTCGCGACGCCAGATGCGGCACCAGCCCCAGATCCAGCCGCGCCTGCCGAAGCCAACCCAGATAGGCCGCCCAGTCGAGCGCGGGCAGCACGTCTACCGCCGGATGGCGGGCGACGGCGCGCGGCAGGTCGAGATTGCCCGAAACCGTCAGCGCGAGCCCAGGCCTGCGATCCAGCACCCGCAGAAGCGGCGCCCAAAGCGGCGCCGCGTCGCGGGCATGGCTTCGCCCCATCAGCAGCCCGATCCGCCGGATCGGCGCCACGGGGTCCGGCACCGGCATCTGGGCAACGGGCCAGGCGGGCGCGATCTCTTCCACCCGGGCACCGGGCCGGCGCGCGCGCAGCGTCGCGGCCAGTGCGGAGCTTGTGGCCAGGATCGCGGCGGCCGCGGGTTCGAACCGGCGCGCCTCGGGCCATTCCAGCAGCGCCAGCTTGGCCCGATAGATCGGCGGCAGCGCCCGGTCGGCGATCCCGGCACGGATGTCGTCGTCGATCACATAGACCAGCCGTCGATGCGGCGGCAGCGTCCGCATCCCGGCCGCATGGCGGATCACGATCAGCGTCTCGCCGGCCGCGAAGACGGTCGGGGAAAGCTGGCGAAGCGCGCCACGGGCGAGGCGGTCGCGGCAGGCAAAGCCGAGATAAAGATCGGCGGTCGGCGAAAATCGTCCGGCCAGAAAGGCGGGCGGCGCAACGCCCAACGGCCTGAGGCTCATGCCCTCAGCGTCTCGCGATAGGCTGCAAGCCCGTCTTCGAGATCGTCGAAGAACCAGGCGTGCCCGTCCTGAAGAAACAGCGCGGCATTGCAGTATTTCCGGAGCGTATCATCGGAATGCGAGACCATGATGATCTGCACCCGGTCCAGCCGTGCGGCAAAGGCGGCCTCGGCCTTGCGGCGGAACGCGACGTCGCCGACGGCGGTGATTTCATCGACCAGGTAGCAGTCGAAATTCGTGGCAAGGCTCACCCCCAGCGCCAGCCGGGCCTTCATCCCGGAAGAATAGGTTTCGAACGGTGCGTCGAAATAGGGGCCAAGCTCGCAGAATTCGGAGACTTCCTCGACCAGCGCATCGGAATCGGCGCCATAGATCCGGGCCACGAAGCGGGCGTTCTGCCGCCCGGTCAGCGCCGAATGGAAGCCGCCCGAAAAGCCCATCGGCCAGCTGACCCGGCCGATCCGCCGGATCTCGCCCCGGTCGGGCCGGTGGGTGCCCGCGATCATCCGCAGGAAGGTCGACTTGCCGGCCCCGTTGCGCCCGATGATCGCGACCCGGTACTGGCGCGGAAGATCGAGGGTAAGCCCCCGCAGGATATGGCGCCGCCCCCCGCCCGGCAGGCGGAAGGACTTTTCGACGCCCCGGAATTCCAGCATCGCTCAGCCCCGGTCGCGGACGTTGTAATAGATCAGCAGACCCGTGAAATAGACCGCCAGCGAGCAGATCAGGACCAGCAGGATCAGCAGGCCCCGCTGCGGATAAAGACTGTCCTCGGCCAGGGTCGGCGGGATGTGCACGGCCAGATAGCGGCTGATGCGGCGCGCTTCGGCGCGGGCCTGTTCCGAGGCGGCCAGCGCGGCGGTGTAGGCGCGCTGGGCAAATTCCAGATCGACCAGCAATTCCTCGTAGGACCCGATAGCATCGACCAGAGAGGACGGCCCCGAGGTCGGCTTGCCGATCCGGCGACGTTCCTGGTCGATCTGGCTGCGCACCGCCTCGATGCGCCGGTCGATCCTCTTGACCCGCTGGTCCTCTTCGCCCGCGAAGCTGGTGATTGTCTCGCGTTCCACAAGCGCGCTGGCCAGTTCCCCTTCCAGCGCCGCGATCACGCCCATCTGCGATTCCGCCGCCTCGGTCGGGTCGATGATGTCGTTTTCCAGCCGGAACACCCGGACCTTGCGGCGCACGTCGCGCAAAAGGACCTCGGCCTCGCCCAGATCCTCCAGCGCGAAACGGATCGCATCCTGGCGCGCGATCCGGCTGAGATCGTCGACCATGCGTCCGCTCTGGTTCAGGATCGACTGCGCGATCGCCTCTGCGTCTTCGGGGGTGAAGGCCCGGACCTGAAGCGTCAGGACCCCCGTCAGCGGATCGACCGCGACCTTCACCATGCGCTGCCAGTAGTCCAGCATGTCTTCGCGCGAGGCGTCGCCCTCAAGCGAAAAGACAAAATCCGAGGGATGCTTGCCGAACAGGGCCTTGAGGTCGAGATCGGCGTCGACCTGCTGCATCAGCGGCTGCGAGCGGATGAAATCGTACAGGATCTGCGAGTCGGACCCGGAGGATGACCCGACCTGGGTAAAGACGCTGAGCGCCTCGAGCGGGTTCGAGTATTCCTCCGAACGGACCGAGAATGCGGCCTCGGAATGATACTGATCAGCCGCGACCAGCCAGAGATAGAGTGCCGCGATCAGGGTCGGCAACACCACGACCACGGCAAAGCCGAAGCGCATCACCCGGTGGCGCAAGCGTGCGCGATTCGTATCGGTCTCGGAGACCTCATGGGTGACGGAGTGGCCACCCTGGATTTTCGGCACGACTTGCACGACGGCTTCCATCTGTCGGAGATTTTCGTGCAATGGTAAGCATATCTGCCCCGCGCGCAATGCCGTAGGTTGAGTCGTCGCCACTCAGGACATCACATGAAATTTCAGCGTCCCGCCGCCAAACCGTCCCGAACCAATCCGTTGCAGGGGGCGCTGCGCGTCTTTGGAGCACTGGTGATCCGCGAAATGATCACCCGCTATGGCCGGTCTCCAGGCGGATATGTCTGGGCCGTTCTGGAGCCGGCAGGGATGATCGCGATTTTGGCGCTGGCCTTCTCGCAGTTCATCCACACCCCGCCGCTGGGCGAAAGCTTCATCCTGTTCTATGCGACGGGCTACATCCCCTTCCACGCCTATTCCGAAATCGCGGCGGTGGTCAGCACCTCCATCGCGGTGAACCGGCAACTGATGCATTTCCCGATGGTCACGCCGCTCGACGCGGTTCTGGCGCGCTTCTTCCTGTCCTTCCTGACAGTGATCGTGGTCAGCTTTCTCGTGTTCACGACGCTTCTGGTCGTGACCGACGACCCGGTGCGGCTGTCACTGGGGCCGCTTTTCGTGGCGCTCGGGGCGGCGGCCTTTCTGGGGCTGGGGGTCGGGACCCTGAACGCGGTGCTCTTTTCCTTCTTCCCGCTCTGGCAGCGGGTCTGGGGCATCATCAACCGCCCGCTTTTCATTCTGTCGGCCATCTTCTTCACCTTCGAGAGCCTGCCGCGTCAGGCCCGCGAGGTCCTGTGGTGGAACCCGATCATCCATCTGGTCGGAGAGGCCCGCCGCGCCTTCTATCCGATCTATCGCGGCGACTACATAATGCTGGCCTATCCGCTGGGAATCGCCGGGTTCTGTCTTCTGGTCGGGGGCTTCCTGCTGCTGCGCAACCGAAGCGCGATCATCGAGGTCTGACACCCCAGCTCGCCCGAGTCGCGCCTGTCGAGGCAGTTGGCCCCGGAGCCCGAATCGATGCGGTCAAACGGTTTGCCGGGCGGAGGGGCCCTGCACCCCGGGCGACACTATCCGCCCGAGCGCACCAGCCCTCGCGCCGCATGACCCCACGTCTGGGCGGAAACCGGCGCATACTCATCAAATTTCTGTTTATTGGTTAATAAAATCGCGCAAAGCTTCGAATTGTTGCTGATCGAGGATAGCGCAATGATACGAACCATCCGCTTGGGAAGCTGCGTTTCGGTGCAGGGCGCCTTCGTGCTCTGCCGGGCGAATGGGCGGATCGTGGTCCGCGTCGGAACCCGCCTGTTCGAAGGCTTGCCGATCGAGGCGGCGGCGTAAGCGACCCCATTCCCCCACCCCACTCACCAGAACGAAAAGGGGCGCTCGCAGCGCCCCTTCCATTTCCAGTGTCGACATCTGATCCGATCAGGCCCGATCAGGACAGCGTGCGCACGACTTCCTGGCGTTCGAAGATCTCGATGACATCGCCTGCGCGAACGTCGTCGTAATTCTCGAAGGCCATGCCGCATTCCTGGCCCGACTGGACCTCGGCGACTTCGTCCTTGAAGCGTTTCAGCGTCTTCAGCGTGCCTTCGTGGATCACCACGTCGTCGCGCAGCAGGCGCACCCCGGCCGACCGGCGGGCAACGCCCTCGGTGACCAGACAGCCCGCGACCTTGCCGACGCCCGAGACCTTGAAGACCTCCTTGATCTGCGCGTAGCCGATGAAGTTCTCGCGGATCTCGTTCGACAACAGGCCCGAGGCCGCCGCTTTCACGTCGTCCACCAGATCGTAGATCACGCTGTAATAGCGCAGCTCCACGCCCTTCTGGTTCGCGGCGTTCCGCGCCGGCGCGTTGGCCCGGACGTTGAAGCCGATGATCGGCGCGCCCGAGGCTTCGGCCAGACCCACATCGGTTTCGGTGATCGCACCGACACCGGCATGCAGCACGCGCACGCGCACCTCGTCGTTGCCGATCTTTTCCATCGCCTGGACGATGGCCTCGGCAGAGCCCTGCACGTCGGCCTTCACCAGGATCGGCAGTTCGGCCACGTTGGCGTCTTCCTTGGCCTTGGCCAGAAGCTGGTCGAGCGTGGTCGCGGCCCCCGCAGCGGCGCGCTTGTCCTTGGCGGCCTGCTGACGGTATTCGGCAATCTCGCGGGCCTGGGCCTCGGTCTCGACCACGTTCAGCACGTCGCCCGCTTCGGGCGTGCCGTTCAGGCCCAGCACCTCGACCGGAACCGACGGACCGGCGGATTTCACGCGCTCGCCCTTGTCGTTGACCAGCGCGCGGACCTTGCCCCACTGTTCGCCGGCAACGAAGATGTCGCCCTGCTTCAGCGTGCCGTTCTGCACCAGAACGGTCGCAACCGGGCCGCGGCCCACGTCAAGCTGCGCCTCGATCACCGCGCCCATGGCCTGGCGTTCGGGGTTGGCCTTCAGCTCGAGAATCTCGGCCTGCAGCGCGATGGCCTCAAGCAGCTCGTCGAGCCCCTTGCCGGTCAGCGCCGAAACCTCGACATCCTGCACATCGCCCGACATCTCTTCGACGACGACCTCATGCTGCAGAAGGTCGGTCCGGACCTTTTGCGGGTTGGCCGAAGGCTTGTCGCATTTGTTGATCGCCACGATCATCGGCACACCGGCGGCCTTGGCGTGGTTGATCGCCTCGACCGTCTGCGGCATCACCGCGTCGTCGGCCGCGACCACCAGAACCACGATATCCGTGACCTGCGCGCCACGTGCCCGCATCGAGGTGAAGGCCGCGTGGCCGGGCGTGTCGAGGAAGCTCAGCACCGCTCCGCTATCGGTGGTCACCTGATAGGCGCCGATATGCTGGGTGATGCCGCCAGCCTCGCCCGCGACCACCTTGGCATCGCGGATTGCGTCCAGAAGCGAGGTCTTGCCGTGGTCGACATGGCCCATGATGGTGATGACCGGCGGGCGCGGCTGAAGGTCTTCGGCCTTGTCCTCGACGGTGTCGATCACCTGTTCCACGTCGGCATCCGAAACGCGGACGACCTTGTGGCCGAATTCCTCGACGATCAGTTCCGCGGTATCCGCGTCGATCGACTGGTTCTGGGTGACCATCATGCCCATCTGCATGAGCGACTTGACCACGTCGGCGGCACGTTCCGCCATCCGGTTGGCCAGTTCCTGCACCACGATGGTTTCCGGCACCTGCACGTCGCGCACGACCTTCTCGTGCTTGTCGGCACCGCCCATCGCCTTCTGGCGCATGCGCTCCTGCTTGCGTTTCATCGCGGCGAGCGAGCGTTGACGTCCGCCCTCGCCGCCGGTCAGCGCCTGGCTGACAGTCAGCTTGCCAGAGCGGCGGTCGCCCTTGGCGGCCGTGGTCTTGCCGCGACCCGGACGGTCGTCGGCGCCTTCGCGCTCGCGGTCGACCTTGCGGGGCGACGCGGTCTTGGCGGCCGCGCGCTGCGCATCGCCATCGGCAGCGGGCGCGGCAGCACCGGCCGCAGCGGGCTTGGCCGACGCAGCCGGTGCTGCGGCCGCGCGTTCGGCGGCCGCCGCCTTGACCTTGGCGGCTTCCTCTTCCTCGCGCTTCCGGCGCTCTTCCTCTTCGACCTTGCGGCGCGCGGCCTCTTCGATCTCGCGCTGTTCGCGCTCCTTCGCCTCGGCCTCCTCGCGGCGGCGCTGGCGCTCTTCCTCGCGCTGACGCTCGTCTTCCGCGCGTTGGCGGGCCTCGTCAGCCTCGCGCGCCTTGGCAGCCTGAAGCGCCTTCAGCCGACGCTCCATCTCGGCGTCGGAAATCCCGGCCGGGCGCCTGGACGGATCGCCTCCGGCATGTCCGCCCCCGGCCCCGCCGCCAGACTTGGCGGCTCCCGGCTTGGGCACGACGACGCGCTTGCGCTTGGTCTCGACGACCACGTTCTTGGTGCGGCCATGCGAGAAGCTCTGCTTCACCTGGCCGGACCGCGAACTCCCGCGCAAACCCAATGTCTTCTTGCCGTCAGTATCGTCCATAAGGTCTTCAACCCTTTCCGGGGGTCCCTCCCCCGTCTTTCTTGCGTACGCCCGAAAGCTTGGCGGCATCCTCTACTACACGTTCCGTGAGTCCGCCAGCCGCAAGCGCGCCATGTATCACATGTTCCCGACCGAAAGCCAAACCCAATTCCCGGGCCGTCAGACAGCCAATGAATCCACCCTCATCGCGGGGCGGGCGAAGCTTGGTCTTGCCCCGCTCCGACCCGTCGCTGGCCTGGATCAGGACAATTGCCTGCCCACTGTCCAGCCAGCCTTTCGCCTTCTCGAACCCCGCCACCGCAAGCCCGGCCTTGCGGGCCAGCGACAGGCTGTCGACCACCCGGCGCAGCAATCCCGCCTCGACCTGCTCCAGCAGATCCCCGGGCACCGCCACCTGCCGTTTCGCCGCACGCGAGAACAGGCGCTTCTTCGCCGCCTTTTCCAATGCGTCACGGTCGGCCGCGACCCACATGCCGCGGCCCGGAAGCTTGCCCAGCAAATCGGGCACCGCCTCGTCTTCGGGGCCGACCACGAACCGGATCAGCCCGGCCTTCGGCGCCACCTCGCCCGTGGCGATGCACCGCCGCTCCGGCTCGTCGGCCGATCTGCCTGCACCGCCTCGGGCCATGTCCGGTCTCCGGGGCCGGGCCTCAGGCCTCGGCCTCCTCCTCGCCGGCGTCCTCTTCGGGGTCGGCGTCCGGCTCCAGCTCAGACGGATCGACCCAGCCAAGCTGGACGCGCGCCGTCATCACCAGGGTCTGGGCTTCTTCCAGAGAGACGTCGAATTTTTCGAGGATCCCCTCGTCCTTGACCCGCTCGCCATTGACCGAGGTCCAGCCACCGGCAAGTTCCCAGTCGGCGCAGGTCGCGAAATCCTCAAGCGTCTTGACGCCGTCGAGAGCCAAGGCCTCGATCATCTGGGGTGTCAGGCCCTCAAAGTCAACCAGGCTGTCCTCGACACCCAGTTCGCGGGCATGTTCCAGCGCCTTGCGGTTCATCTCTTCCAGATGGTCGCGGGCCCGGGCCTGAAGCTCGCCCGCGGTATCCTCGTCGACGCCGTCGATCACCAGAAGCTCGTCGAGATCGACATAGGCGACCTCTTCGAGATTGGTGAAGCCTTCGGACACCAGCAGCTGGGCAAAGAACTCGTCCAGATCCAGCGTGTCCATGAACAGCCGGGTGCGTTCCTCGAACTCGGCCTGACGGCGCTGGCTTTCCTCGGCCTCGGTCATGATGTCGATGTCGAGCCCGGTCAGCTGGCTGGCCAGACGCACGTTCTGGCCGCGACGCCCGATGGCGAGGCTCAGCTGTTCGTCGGGCACCACCACCTCGATCTTGCCGGCCTCTTCGTCGATCACGACTTTCGAGACCTCGGCCGGCTGCAGCGCGTTCACGAGGAACGTCGCCTGATCTTCATTCCACGGAATGATGTCGATTTTCTCACCCTGGAGTTCGTTCACCACCGCCTGAACGCGGCTGCCGCGCATCCCGACACAGGCGCCCACGGGGTCGATCGAGTTGTCATAAGAGATGACGGCGATCTTGGCGCGCGAGCCCGGGTCGCGGGCCACGGCCTTGATCTCGATGATGCCGTCGTAGATTTCCGGCACTTCCATCTTGAACAGCTCGGCCATGAATTCCGGCGCGGTGCGGCTGAGGAAGACCTGCGGGCCGCGGGTCTCGCGGCGCACGTCCTTGATGTAGCAGCGGATGCGGTCGTTCGGGCGATAGCTTTCGCGGCCGATCTTCTCGTTGCGGCGCAGGATGCCCTCGCCCCGGCCGATATCGACGATGACGTTGCCGTATTCCTCGCGCTTGACCTGACCGTTGATGATGGTGCCCGCGCGGTCCTTGAATTCGTCGTATTGACGGTCGCGCTCGGCCTCGCGGACCTTCTGCAGGATGACCTGCTTGGCGCTTTGCGCGGCGATCCGGCCCAGCTCGACCGGCGGTACCTCGTCAACGACCGTATCGCCGATCTGCGGATCGGCCAGATACTGCTTGGCCTGCTTGACGGTCAGCTCGGCCTGATAGTTTTCCAGCGCCTCGTCCTCGACCACGGTGCGGACCCGGGTGAAGGTGGCGCGGCCGGTCTTGCGGTCGATCGACACGCGAATGTCCATTTCCGAGCCGTAGCGCGACTTGGCGGCCCGGGCGAGCGACTCTTCCATCGCCTGCACGACCAGATCGGGGTCGATCATCTTCTCGCGCGCCACCGCCTCGGCGGTCTGCAACAGTTCGAGCTGGTTGGCAGAGGTAATCGCCATGTCTCAGTCCTCCTGCGGGACGGACCCGTCGTCCGTCTCGATCTCGTCAAAGTCGCTCTCGTCGATGAGGCCCGCATCCTTGCGCGCCTTCAGCATCTCGCGGATCAGTTCGTCGGTCAGCACCAGCTTGGCATCCGACAGCCAGCCATATTGCAGTCCGATGATCACCGGCTCGCCTTCGGGGCCGTCGATCTCGATCAGCACCTCGCCGTCCTCGACGCCCTGCAGCATGCCCTTGAAGCGGCGGCGGCCGTCGATCATTTCGGCGGTCTCCAGCTTGGCTTCGTAGCCGTCCCAGGTCTCGAAGTCCTTGAGCCGGGTCAAGGGTCGGTCGATGCCCGGCGAGGACACCTCCAGCGTATAGGCTTCCTCGATCGGGTCCTCGACATCGAGCACGGCCGAAATCGCGGTCGAGATCTTGGCGCAATCGTCGACCTCGATCCCGCCATCTGGCCGCTCGGCCATCACCTGCAGGGTCTTGGTCTTGCCGCCCATCAGGCGGACGCGCACCAGCTCGAAGCCCATCCCCTCGATCACCGGGGTCAGGATCTCGGCCAGGCGCCGGTCGATGGCAGTCTTGGCAATGAGGTCGGACATGGGGCAGCGTTCCAGAAACAAAAAAGCGGGCCAACGGCCCGCACAAACTCATCCGGAGGAGGTTCGGGTTTGGACGCCGAACCGCCGTTGTTGAATGGCGATATACGCCTGCGGCACCGGAAAGGCAAGAGACTGTCGCGTGCCCATTGAGGTGAACGCGTCAGGCGGGCTTGCGCGCGATCAGGAACAGCACCGGCGCGCGGCCCCCTTCGGGGCGCCAGTCCTCGACGATCTCGAACCCCGCCGCCGCGATCTCGGCCCGCAGCCCGTCGGCGGTCAGCAGGTTGAAAAGCGGCAAGAGCCCCAGCGCATGGCCCGCTTTCGCCACCCAGCGGAAGAGTCGCGGCGCCCCCGCCGCGCAGGCGGTCGAGGACACGAACACCCCACCGGGTTTCAGCATTCGGCGCACGCGGGCCAGCGCGCCCGACCGATCCGGCAGCAGATGCAACACGTTATGGGCCATCACCATGTCGTAGGCGCCGGGGCTGTCGGGCATGTCGGCCAGATCGCCGACCCGGAACTCGACATTGCCGATACCGGCTTCGGCCGCCTTCTGCCGTGCGATCCCGATCATCGCGGGGGCGCAGTCGATGGCGGTGACATGGCCCGCATGGGGGGCGTGCTTCAACGCCGTCGTGCCGGTGCCGCAGCCGAATTCGAAGACCTGCGCCTCGGGGCCAAGGAAGGCCCGCGTCATCGCCAGCTTGCGTTCATAGGCATCGGGGTCGCGGACCTGCATCCGGGCATAGCGGGGCGCCAGACGATCCCAGAAACGGGCATTCACATGCATGCGCTACAGCCCCAGAAGCCCGGCCTGCCGCTGGACGCCGCGCATCGTGCGCACCAGTTCGGCACTGATTCCCGGCTCGGACAGGGCGTGCCCGGCCATCGGCACCATCTTGAGATCGGCCCGGCTCCAGCGTTCGGCCAGCCGGAAGGCCGAGGTGGGCGGGCAGACCATGTCATAGCGGCCCTGCACGATGGTCGCCGGGATATGCGAAATCAGCGGCACGTCGTCCAGCAACTGCCCGTCGCGGTCGAGAAAGCCGCGATTCATGAAATAGTGGTTCTCGAGACGCGCGAAAGCGCGGGCGTAGTCGGCGGGCGCCTCGCCGGCGGGGCCCTCGTGCTCGATCGAGGCCAGCGCGTTTTCCCAGGCGGCCCAGGCCCGCGCATGCCGGGTTTCCATCATCATGTCGCCGGAAAAGAGGCGACGGTGATAGGCGGCAATCATGTCGGACCGCTCATCGGCCGGGATAAGGTCGGAAAACCGCGCCCAGAGATCGGGCCAGAACTGCCCGGCGCCGCCGCCATAGAACCAGTCAAGCTCGGCCCGAGTCATCAGGAAGACGCCGCGCAGGGCCATATACGCGACCTGTGCGGGATGGGTCTGGGCATAAGCCAGCGCCAGCGTCGCGCCCCAGCTGCCGCCAAACAGCACCCAGCGGTCGATCCCCAGCTCGGCGCGGATCTTCTCGATATCCGCGATCAGATGCCAGGTGGTGTTCGAGGTCACGCTGGCATGGGGCCGAGACCGTCCGCAGCCGCGCTGATCGAACAGGACGATCCGGAATTCGGCGGGATCGAAATAGCGCCGCATCGCCGGGCTGCAGCCACCGCCGGGTCCGCCATGCAGCACGATCACGGGAATGCCCCTCGGGTGCCCGCATTGTTCCACATAGATCCGGTGCCCTTCGCCAACCTCCAGCATCCGCTGATCGAACGGGTCGATCGGCGGGTAAAGATGCTGCGATGCGCGCTTTTGGCCTGCGGATTTGTCCATGACCCGTCTATATAACCCCGGGAACCGACCCCCCAAGGGGGGTGCAGACAGAAGACAGGAACGGAGCCCGCGATGCAAGCTGCAGAGACAACCGTCGACCCTTCAGAAGTCGCGAAATTCGAGGCCATGGCCGCCGAATGGTGGGACCCGGCCGGAAAATTCAAGCCGCTGCACATGTTGAACCCCTGCCGGCTGGACTACATCACGCGCCAGATCGCCGCGGAATTCGACCGCGATCTGAGCCTTGAGGCGCCGTTCAAGGGGCTTCGGCTGCTCGATATCGGCTGCGGCGGCGGGCTTCTATCCGAACCGATGGCGCGTCTCGGCGCAGAGGTCGTGGGTGCCGATGCCGCCGAACGCAACATCCCGGTCGCGCGGATTCATGCCGAACAGTCGGGGCTGACCATCGATTACCGCCACACCACCGCCGAGGCGCTGGCCGCCGCGGGCGAACGCTTCGACGTGGTGCTGAACATGGAAGTGGTGGAACATGTGGCCGATCCGCTGGCCTATCTGACCGCCTGCCGCGAGCTTCTGAAACCGGGCGGGTTGCATCTGTGTTCGACCATCAACCGCAACCCCAAGGCCTTCGTGATGACCATCCTGGGCGCCGAATACGTGATGCGCTGGCTGCCGAAAGGCACCCACGAATACCAGAAGTTCATCACCCCGGACGAGCTGTGCGGGCTGCTGGAACAGGCCGGGCTGAAGGTGCTGGACCGCAGCGGCTTCGTCTTCAACCCGCTGACCTGGGACTGGTCGATTTCAAGCCGCGACCTGTCGGTGAACTACGTCACCGCCGCACGCAAACCGGCCTGATGCCCTGCGGGGCGGCCGGGCCGCCCTAGCCTTCCAGCTTCTGGCGAAGCATCCTCAGGACCGGCAGCGCCGCCTTCAGCCGATCCTCGCCGATATCGGCCACCGCCTCGGCCAGTACCGGCGCCACCGCCTGGATCGCGGCCTCGCGCGCCGACCGGCCGGACGGGCTGATCGACACCATCTTGCGCCGCGCATCGTCCCAGTCGGGCCGGATATGCACATGCCCGGCCCATTCCAGCCGGGTCAGCGTGTTGGTCATCGCCCCACGGGTGACGTGAAACGCGGCCGCCAGCTGCGCCGGGCTGCGTTCCTCATTCAGCCGCGCCAAATGGTTCAGCACCGAAAAATGGCTGATTTCCATGCCCTTGGGCAAGGCCTTCGAGATCCGGTTCCGGGCCAGCTGATCTGCCATGAAGATCTCGCTGAACAGCGTCACGACCAGGCTCTCGCTGATCTCGCTCACGGCGCCTCGAAGTCCCGGTCGTGGAAGATCGAGGGCACTCGCGCCCGGGCCCGGGCGACCTCCTCGCGGTCGAGATCGACATAGACGATGCCCGGCGCCTCGCCGCCATCGGCCAGCACCTCGCCCCAGGGCGACACCGCCAGGCTGTGCCCGTGGGTGCGCCGGGGCCGCCCCTCGGCCGCCGGATGCACCCCGCATTGCGCGGGCGCCAGCACGTAACAGCCATTCTCGATGGCCCGGGCGCGCAACAGCGGCTCCCAATGGGCGGCGCCGGTCACCGGCGAAAAGGCGGCGGGCACGGTCAGGATCTCGGCCCCGGCATGGGCCAGCGCGCGGAAGAGATGCGGAAAGCGCAGGTCGTAGCAGATCGCCAGACCCATCGTGCCGAAGGGCGTCGGCGCCACCACCGCGCGCGTCCCGGGCCGGTAGCCGCCGGATTCGCGGAAGGTTTCGGTCTCGCTGATCTCGACATCGAACATGTGGATCTTGTCGTAGCGCGCCGCGATGGCGCCGCCCGGCCCGATCAGGAAGGACCGGTTGGCAAAGCGGCCGTCAGGGTCCGACGTCTTCAGCCCGAGCGACCCGATCAGCAGCCAGATCCCAAGCGACGCGGCCTCTTGCCGCAGCGCCGCCAGCGTCGGGTCGTCTGCCTCTTCTTTCAGCACCTCGTTCTGCCGGGCCCGGCTGGGCGACAGGCAGTTGGTCACTTCGGGGGTCAGGATCAGATCGGCGCCGCCCGCGACCGCCTCGCGCATCAGCTCGCGCACCAGACCGATATTCTCGTCCGGCAGGTCCGAGGAGGTCAGCTGGATCAGTGCCGCGCGCATCGGCCTATCCTGCCAGAAGCGGGTCGAGCTTGCCCGCCCGGTCGAGCTCGTAAAGATCGTCGCAGCCGCCGACATGGGTCGCGCCGACGAAGATCTGCGGCACGGTATAGCCGCCATTGGCGCGTTCCATCATCTCCTGGCGGAGGCCCGGATCGGCGGTCACGTCGATCTCGGCGTAGGACACGCCCTTGCTGTCCAGCAGCCGCTTGGCGGCATGGCAGTACCCGCAGCTGGACGTCGTGTAGATTTCAACCGGTTGCATCGCGGCTCCTGACGTTTTGCCGAGACTATAGGTCTTTACTCGGCTTTCGCAACGCGGGCCAGGACCAGCACCCGGACCTCGGCCGCCCCGGCGGCCAGACAGGCCCCGGCCGCAGCGCCGAGCGTCGCGCCCGATGTCATCACATCGTCGATCAACAAAACCGTTCGGCCCGGAACCCGTCCGCGATGCCGCGGCTCGACCGCCATCGCCCCGGCCTGGTTCGCGGCGCGGGCCTCGGCACTCATGCCTTCCTGCGGGCGGGTGGCGCGGATGCGGACCAGCAGATCGGGGCAATGCTCGGCCCCCGCCCCCTCGGCCACGCCGCGCGACAGCAGCGCCGACTGGTTGTAGCGCCGCTGCAGAAGCCGCCAGCGATGCAGCGGCACCGGCGCGACCAGCATCCCCGGACCGAGGATCGGCCGCCCGGCGCGCAGCATCCAACCCGCCGCGGCCCGGGTCAGGTCGGTCCGGTCGCCATGCTTGAAGGCCAGCACCAGACCGCGTGCGCGCCCCCGATACAGCAGTGCCGCCCGCCCCCGGCTCCAGGGCCGGGGCGCAGCGAGACAGTCGTCGCACCAGACCGGATCGCCCGCATCCTCGCCGGGCAAGGGCACCCCGCAGGCATCGCAGAGCAGACCGGTCACGAAGTCCAGCTCGCCCCAGCAGCGGGCACAAAGCGCGTGATCGCTTTCGACCGGCTCGCCGCAGGCGACGCAGCGGGGCGGGTAGATGAGTCGCAGGGCGCTTTGCAACATCGGCCTCGTCCCCTACATAGCGCCGGGCAACCTGCCGGAGCCAAGATGACCCGACCGCCCGACCTGACCGACCGCCACGCCCTGGCGCTGCACCGCGCCCGGGCCCTCAGGGCGGGGCCCGCGCTGTTCCTGCACGAGGCAGCGGCCGCCGAGATCAAGGAGAGGCTGAACGAGGTTAACAGAACCTTTACGGCCCCGGCCGTCGTGACCCCGTTCGAAACGCCCTGGGCCGACATCCTGCCCTCGGCGCGGCTGGTGGCCGCCGACGAGACCCTGACGTTGGACCCCGGCGCGCACGATCTCGTGATTCACGCCCTCGCGCTGCACTGGTCAGACGACCCGGTCGGCCAGCTGATCCAGTGCCGCCGCGCGCTGAAACCCGACGGGCTGTTCCTGGGGGTCCTGTTCGGCGGCCGCAGCCTGCACGAGCTGCGCAGCGCTTTGGCCGAGGCCGAGACCGCCACCCTGGGCGGGCTCTCGCCCCGGGTGCTGCCGATGGCCGAAATCCGCGACGCGGGCGGGCTGTTGCAGCGCGCCGGGCTGGCCCTGCCTGTGGCGGATTGCGCTGAGATGTCTGTAACTTACGCCAATCTCAACGCGCTTCTTCACGACCTGCGCGCGATGGGCGAGACCAACGCGCTGGCCGCCCGCCACCGTCGGCCCGCGCCGCGACGGCTGTTCGACGAGGCCGCCCGGCGCTATGCGGAAATCCATACCATGCCGGATGGCCGCATCCCCGCGACGGTCGAAATGATCTACCTTGCCGGGTGGGCGCCTGCAGAAACCCAACCGCAGGCATTGAAACCCGGCTCGGCGCGCATGCGCCTAGCCGACGCACTGGGCGCGCACACGCCGCGCCCGGGCTCCGGCGACAGCGGCAGTTCCGATTGACCTGCGTTCAAATCTGTATATTTCCGGGAGGATTCAGAGTTTGAGGCTCGACAGACGCGATACCGGGACCAAGGCGATGTTCGATTCCAACCAGGACGGGCGGAAACCCGCGGCTTCCGGTCTGACTGAAACACGGCCCCTGCACGGGCCCGACGACCACCCGCTGGTGCCGCCGGCGCGAGTCGGTGTGCTGCTGGCCAATCTGGGCACACCGGACGGCTATGACTACTGGTCGATGCGCCGGTATCTGAACGAATTCCTGTCCGACAAGCGGGTGATCGACTATTCGCCCTGGGTCTGGCAACCGCTCCTGCAGCTGGTGGTACTGACAAAGCGGCCCTTCGCGTCGGGCGAGAACTACCGGTCGATCTGGAATCACGAGGCCGACGAAAGCCCGCTGATGACGATCACCAAATCGCAGACCGTCAAGCTGGCCGCCGAGCTGAAGGCGACCTATGGCGACCGCGTCGTGGTCGATTTCTGCATGCGCTACGGCAACCCCTCGACCCGCGCCCGGGTCCGGTCGCTGCTGGAAAAGGGCTGTCAGAAGATCCTGTTCTTCCCGCTTTACCCGCAATATTCCGGCACCACCTCGGCCACCGCCTGCGACAGCTTCTTCAAGGCGCTGATGGACGAGAAATGGCAGCCTGACGTGCGCACCGTCAGCACCTATTTCGACAACCCGCTTTACATTTCGGCGCTGGCCGCCTCGGTCGAGCGGGCCTATGCCGCGGCCGAGCACGAACCCGACATCCTAGTCTGTTCCTATCACGGGGTGCCGCAGCGCTATCTGACCGAGGGCGACCCCTATCACTGCCATTGCCTCAAGACGACGCGGCTGCTGAAAGAACGGCTCGGATGGGATGACAGCCGCATCACCACGACCTTCCAGTCGCGCTTCGGCCCCGAGGAATGGCTGCAGCCCTACACCGTCGAAGAGGTGGCGCGGCTGGCGCAGGCCGGCAAGAAACGGATCGCGGTGATCGCGCCGGCCTTCTCGGCCGACTGCATCGAGACGCTCGAGGAGATCAACGAAGAGATCTGCGAGAGCTTCGAGGAGGCGGGCGGCGAGAAGTTCACCTACATTCCCTGCCTCAACGACGACGACGCCCATATCCGGGCGCTGGGCGAGATCGTGAAGGCCAATCTGCGCGGCTGGGCCGACTGAGTCGACCTGCCGCCGCCGCGGCTGCGCCCCGGTCGCCTGGACAGCAGACAACAAAAAAGGCGGTGGCTCCCGGCCACCGCCTTTTTCGTGTCCTTGCGGACGGATCTCAGTTCGACGCGACGGCGGCGATGAGGATCAGGGCCAGAACCGGCACCAGGATGCCTTGGGCCGAGGACGAGGTGTCCTGAGCGATCACTTCCGGCTCGATCATCGGCTCGGAGTAGCCGCCGGCAAAGGCGGAGGTGGCGGCAACCGCGAAGGCGGCGGCAAGGGCGATTTTCTTCATCTGTCTCTCCTGTAACAGCAGCGCAGGGACTCTCCCCTTCGCGGCATCCTACACATGTAATTTCTCTGTAAGGGATGGCCCCGGATTCTTGCAATCGACCGGAACAGCTTGACCCAAAGACGTCCCGGATGTCGTCAAATTAGCAACACCTGTGTGCCCACCTTGGCCAGGCCGAAAAGCTCGGCGATGTGCTCGTTGTAAAGGCCGATGCAGCCGTTCGACGACCGGCGTCCGATCTTGCGGGTGTCATGGGTGCCATGGATCCGGTAGTAGGTCCACCCCAGATAAAGCGCGTGGGTTCCCAGCGGGTTGTCCGGCCCCGGCGGCACATAGTCCGGCCATTCGGGGTTGCGCTGTTTCATCGCCGGCGTCGGCCGCCATTCCGGCCCCTCGACCTTGCGCACGACGCTGGTGCGGCCGCGCCGGGTCAGGTCTTCGGACAGGGGCACAGAGGTCGGGTACAGCTTGTAGATCGAACCGTCCTCCGACCAGAAATGCAGCGCGCGCGAGGTGGTGTCCACCAGGATCGCGCCGTTCTTCAGGTTCGAGAAATAGGGATGCCAGTCGAGCGCCCGGAAGCTCGAGATGTTGCGCCGCACCATGTCGGTCAGATCGGGCTCCATCTCGGTGGTGTTGGCGAGGGCAGGTCCGGCAGTGACGGCAAGGGCCGTACCGGCGAGGAAATGGCGGCGGGTCAGGCCGCGGGTCGAACGGGTCGTCATATTGCGCTCCGAATGTCGCGTCTTTTCTGGAAGTTCGGGCTGACCATAAGGTTACCCATCGGGCGGAGCAATTCAAACCGGCGTCACTCCCGGCGGATCGCCGCGCGAAGGGTTTGAACACGCCTGCACAAGCGGCTAAAGACCAAAAGACCGACTCTTGGGGTTTTTCTTATGATACGACCGGCTTTGGGCCTCGTGGCCGTACTTTTCGCGCTCTCCGCCTGCTCGACCGGAGGAGAGGTTCGCATCGGTCCCGACGGCAAGCCTCTGCCGACGGTCTACCGGATCTCGCGTTCCGACCAGGGCAAGATCCAGTACCGCATGCTCGACTCGATCAATGCGCTGCGCCAGGCGCGGGGCCTCGCGCCGCTCGAGCTCGATTCGCGGCTGAACGCAGCGGCCGCCACCCATTCGCGCGACATGTCGGTGCAGAACCGCCCATGGCATTTCGGCTCGGACGGGTCGTCGCCGCTCGACCGGGTGGCCCGTGCGGGCTATCAGGGCCAGCTGCGCGGCGAGGACATCTCGGAAACCTACGAGACCGAGCTGGAGACGCTGGCCGCCTGGATGGAGGAATCCGATACCCGGAACATCATCCTCGATCCGCAGGCGACCGATCTGGGCTTCGCCTTCTATCAGGAAATGAACGGCAAGATCTGGTGGACGCTGGTCACCGGACAGCGCACCGCAGCCGGGTCCGGCGCCTGACCCCGGCGTCGGCGGGGCCGCAAGGTCCCGCCTCGCGGCGCGGCGATCAGGGGAAGATGTCGATCACCGTGCCGTCGCGGACCATCGCATAGATGTCCTCCATCTCGGCATCGGTGACCGAGATGCACCCGGCCGTCCAGTCGCCCTTGCGGCGCCGGTTCTTGCGGGCGCGTCCGTGAATGAAGATGTCGCCGCCCGGTTTCTTGCCCAGCGCCTTGGCCTCTTCGATATCGGCCTCGTTCGGATAGGAAATCCCGATCGACAGGTGGAACTCGCTGTTGGGATTGCGGCGGTCGATGTAATAGCGCCCCTCCGGGGTCTTGCCGTCGCCCTCGATCTGCTTGTCGCCGACCGGGGCATAGCCCAGCGAAATGCGATAGGCCTTCAGCACCTGATCGTGGTGCAGCAGGTACAGCATCCGCTGCCCCTTCATGACCACGACCCGGGTGACCTCGGGCCCGTCATAGGTCTTGAACTTCGAACTGCAGCCCGCAAGGGCCGCCATGGCGGTCAGCGTCAGAAACGCACGTCGGTCGATCATTGGGGTCTGCTCGCGCCCTTGCTGTTTCGAACCAGTCTAGCGCAAGCGGCGAACGGCCAAAAGCGCGATCAGCGCGAGAACTGCGCCGCCAGCTCGACATGGCCCGACCAGCGGAACTGGTCGACCGGCTGCACCCAGTCCAGCCGGAATCCGCCGGAACAGAGCCGTTTCGCATCGCGTGCGAAGGTCACCGGATTGCACGAGACCATCGCCACACGCCCCAGATCCGACCGGGCGATCTCGGCGCATTGCGCCTCGGCCCCGGCACGCGGCGGGTCGATGACCACGGCCTCGACCCGGGCCAGCTCGACCGGCAGCAGCGGGCGGCGGAACAGGTCGCGCGCCTCGGTCGTCACCCGTTTCAACCCCGGCGCACCGCGCCAGCCCCGGTCGAGCGCGGCCAGCATCGCCGCCGATCCCTCGACCGCCTGCACCTCGGCGCTTTCGGCCAGCGGCAGAGCGAAGGTCCCCGCCCCCGCGAACAGGTCGGCGACCCGGCGCGCGCCGCCCAGCGCCTCGCGCACCGCCTGGGTCAGCGCCGCCTGACCCGCCTCGGTCGCCTGCAGGAAGGCACCCGCCGGGGGCACCACATGAGCCCGCCCCATGGCCTGACGCGGCGGGCGGCGTTCGGCCAGTTGCTCGCCGTTCCAGCTTAGCCGTGCCAGATCGTGGGTCTCGGCCAGCGCCGCCAGGTCGATCCGAAGCACGGTGTCCAGCGGCTTGGCCTCGGCCACCGCCATGTCGACCCCGTCTTCCGACCGGGTCACCGTGATCGCCAGCGCCCCCTTGCGCGAGGCGCCCAGAAGGGTCGCGGCGGCAGCGGCCGGCAACGCCGCCATCAGGTCGGGATGCAGCAACCGGCAATCCGGGATCTCGGTCACCACGTCCGAGGCACGGGCGTGAAAGCCCACAAGAACGCCCTTCTTGGTGCGCCGCCCGGCCAGCACGGCGCGGCGGCGGCTGGCGGGCGGCGAGGTCAGGATCGGCCGCACCGGCGCCGCAAGCCCCTGCCCCGCGAGCGCCCGTTCGACGACCTGCGTCTTCCAGCCCGCCACGAAGGCGTCGGACCCGTGCTGCAGCGCGCAGCCGCCGCAAGAGGCGAAATGGCGGCAGGGCGGCCGCACCCGGTCTGCGACCGGCGTCACGATCCGGGGCCGGGCAATGCGGCCGCCTTCGGCTTCGCCCTCGACCTCTTCTCCGGGCAGCGCCAAGGCCACCGTCAGACCGTCGCCGGTCAGCCCCTCGCCCTTCAGCGACAGCCGTTCGACCAGATGGCTCACTCGGCCGCCTCCGTTCCGATGAAACCGCCCGACTGCCGCGCCCAGAACCGCGCGTAAAGCCCGTCCTTCGCCAGCAAGGCGGCATGGGTCCCGTCCTCGGCGATGTGGCCGCCGTCCAGAACCACGATCCGGTCCATATGCGCGATGGTCGACAGCCGGTGCGCGATGGCGATCACGGTCTTGCCCTCCATCACCCCGTAAAGCGTCTTCTGGATCACCGCCTCGACCTCGGAATCGAGCGCCGAGGTCGCTTCGTCCAGCACCAGGATCGGCGCGTCCTTCAGGATCACCCGAGCCAGCGCCACCCGCTGCCGCTGACCGCCCGACAGCTTGACGCCGCGCTCGCCGACATGGGCGTCATAGCCGCGCCGCCCGTCGGGGTCCTGCAGATCGAGGATGAAGTCATGCGCCTCGGCGCGCTTCGCCGCCGCGATCATCTCGTCCTCGCTGGCCTCTGGGCGGCCGTAAAGGATGTTGTCGCGCACCGACCGGTGCATCAGGCTGGAGTCCTGGCTGACCATTCCGATCTGGCGGCGCAGGCTTTCCTGGGTGACACGGGTGATGTCCTGCCCGTCGATCAGGATCTGCCCGCCCTCGGGGTCGTAGAACCGCAACAGCAGCTTGACGAGGGTCGATTTCCCGGCGCCCGAGCGCCCGACCAGCCCGACCTTCTCGCCCGGTTTCAGCACCAGATCGATCCGGTCGAGCCCGCCCGACCCGCGCCCGTAATGATGCGTCAGCGCCCGCATCTCGATCCGGCCCTCGCGGAATTCAAGCGCGGTCGCGTCCGGCGCATCGACCAGTTCGATCGGCTGGGCGATGGTCTCCATCCCTTCCGAGATCACCCCGAGCGACCGGAAAAAGCTCGACAGCGCCCACATGATCCAGCCGGTCATCGCGTTCAGCCTCAGCGTCAGCGCGGTCGCCGCCGCCACCACGCCGACGCTGGCCTGACCCTGCATCCACAGCGCGATGGCCCAGCCGACGACGCCGACGATCAGGAACCCGTTCAGCGCGGTCAGCGCCACATCCATCTTGGTGATGATCCGCATCTCGGCGCCGAAGGCCTTGCGCAGATCCTCGATCGCCTCCTTGGCATAGCCAAGCTCGCTGTCGTGATGGGCGAACAGCTTGACCGAATGGATGTTGGTATAAGCGTCGACCACCCGGCCGGTGACGGTGCTGCGCGCGTCGGACGAGGCCTTCGAGGCCACGGCAATGTTCTTCATCGTCCAGCGCACCAGCACCGCATAAAGCGCAAGCCAGGCCAGAAGCGGCAGCATCAGCCGCGGGTCGGCCTGCCCCAGCAGCACCAGCGCGCCGCCGACATAGGCCACGGCAAAGGCGATGGCATCGAAGATCTGGAACACCGCCTCGCCCGCGGCGGGAGGCGTCTGCATTTGGCGGTTGGCGATGCGCCCGGCAAAGTCGTTCTCGAACCAGCCGACCGACTGGCGCAGCACATGGGCATGGGCGCGCCAGCGGATCAGGGTGCCGAAATTGGGCATGATCGCATTGTTCAGCACCGCCACGTCCAGCGCCTGCAACGCGGGCCGGAGGATCAGGATGAACAGTGCCAGCCCGATCAGCGACAGGCCGTGATCCTGCCAGACCTGCCCGGGCGTGCCCGAGGACAGCATGTCGACCAGCCGGCCCATGACGTCGATCAGCCAGATCTCGACAATGGCCACCAGCAGAGCCAGCACCGCGGCGACCGCGAAGACCTTGCGGAACGGGCGCATATAGGCCGCCAGGAACGGCCAGAGCCGGTTCGGCGGCGTATCGGTCTGCGCATAGGGCGCATAGGGGTCGATCAGGTTTTCGAAGTGGCGGAACATGGCGGGATCTCGTGCGGTACGGGCAGAGCTTACAGGGGCGGCCGGGCAAGAGGAACACCCCGCGAACAGGGAGGCGCGGCCCGCGCCTATCCCTGCCGGGCGCGGGCGATCAGGTCGGCCGCGCTCAGCCGGAAGCCCGAGGCGATCCAGTCGGCCTCAAGCCGCTTGAGCGCCGCGCCCAGCGCCGGACCGTCGAACCCGGGCATCAGGTCGGCCGCGCTGAGCGGAAACCGGGCCTCAGTGCCCCGGGCAAGCTCGGATGCCAGATCGCCGGACAGCGGTTGGCCCAGCGCGGCAGAGCGTAACAGCACCGCATCGCGCGCCATGTCGGGCCCCAGCCGGTAGGCCAGTTCGGCGGCGCCCGCCAACTGACCCGCCGCGCCCGTCAGCCGGTCCAGACGCCGGGCCTCGGCCTTGCTCAGGCGCAACCGCCTGGCCGGGGCCTCACCGCCCAGCGCTGCCAGCCGCCGGACAGGATCGGGGGGCAGCCCCTCGGCCTGTTCAAGGGCAACGAGAACCGGCAGGGCGCGCGGATCGGCACCGGGCAGGGTCCGCGCCAGAACCCCGGCAGCCGCCATCGCCGCGACGCTGGGCGCAGGATCGGGCGCGGACAGAAGCTTGCGGATCTCGGCGCCGATCCGCTCCTTCGACAGCGTCTCTATTCCCGCCGAATTCGCGGCCGCAGCTGCCAGACCGTCGGCATCCAGCCCGGCATCGGGATCGCCATACCAGGCATGAAACCGGAAGAAGCGCAGGATGCGCAGGTAGTCCTCGCGGATCCGCGCATCGGCATCGTCGATGAACCTTACCCGCCGCGCCGCAAGATCCGCAAGACCGCCAAGGGGATCGATCACCGCGCCCGCGGGCGTCGCGTAGATCGCGTTCATGGTGAAGTCGCGGCGGCGCGCGTCTTCCTCGGGACTGTCGGCGAAGGCCACGACGGCGCGGCGGCCGAAGGTCTCGACATCGCGGCGGAAGGTGGTGACCTCATGCGGCAGATGCCCCGCCACGACCGTGACCGTGCCATGGTCGAACCCGGTCGGCACTGCCTTCAGCCCGGCGGCCTCGGCCAGCGCCATCACGGTTTCGGGCCGGGCATCGGTGGCGATGTCGATATCGGTCACCGGCACGCCCAGCAGCGCGTTGCGCACGCAGCCGCCGACGAAAAGCGCCCTGTATCCCGCACGGGTCAGTACCGCGCAGACCGACTGGGTGTGGTCGGCAAAGAACCAGTCGCCGAAGACCCGGGTCATGGCTCCACCCGGTCGGCCAGCGCGCGCAGGATGCGGGCGGTCGCGCCCCAGATGTAATAGGGGCCGTAGGGGACGGTGTAGTAATAGCGCCGCTGGCCGCGCCAGATCCGGTACTGGATCGAAAACCGGGCGGGGTCGCGGACATGCTCGAAGGGCACGTCGAAGACCTCGTCGACCTCGCCGGCCTCGGGCACACGCAGGAAATCGGGGCGCAGCCGGGCCAGCACGGGCGTCACGGTGAACCCGGTCACCGTCTCGTGCGGCGGCATCGTGCCCAGCACCTCGACATGGCTTTCGGGCAGGCCGATTTCCTCGCGCGCCTCGCGCAGCGCCGCCGCGACCGGCTGTTCGCCCGGCTCCAGCTTGCCGCCCGGAAAGGCGATCTGGCCGGGATGATGGGTCAGCCGCGACGACCGTTTGGTCAGGATCAGCTGCAGCCCGGCCGGTCCCGGCGCGAGGCCGACCAGCACCGCGGCCGGACGCAGCACCCGCCCCTCGGGCAGCACGAAGTCCGGGTTCAGGTCGTGGTCCGAGGTTTCGCGCCCGGGCCGGGCCAGCGCCGCCGCCAGCGCCTCGAACGGGTCACTCGGCATCGGGGTCCTTCTCCGCCTCGAAGCCCAGCGTCGCCGGGTCGAGCACGTAATGCGCGCCGCAGAACTGGCAATCGGCGGTCACCACGCCCTCGGGCGTCGTCATGTGGCCGATATCCTTGGCCGAATAGATCGACAGGCTCTGCCGAACCCGCGCCTCGGAACAGGTGCAGCCGAACTGCACCGGCTGCGGGTCAAACACACGCGGGCGCTCTTCGTGGAAGAGCCGCACCAGAAGGTCGGTCGGCTGCACGCGCGGCCCCACCAGTTCGATTTCCTCGACGGTATCGAGCAGGATGTTGGCGCGATTCCAGTGTTCGGCCTGGGCGCCCTCCAGCATGTCCTCGGCCTGCAACAGGCCCTCCTCGCCGCTGCCGCCCTCGGGGCTTTGCGGGATCGAGGCCCTGGGCATCAGCTGCAGCATCACTCCGCCCGCGCGCCAGTGCTCGCCCTTGCCCGACCCGGGCAGCATCGCCCGCCCGAAGCTCAGCGCGAAGCGGGTCGGCAACTGTTCGGACTGGGCGAAATATGTCTCTGCACAGGCCGAAAGCGCGCCTCCGGCAATGGGCGTGATGCCCTGATAGGGCACCGTGCCCGGCCCCTGGTCGAGAAGCACGGCGAAATAACCCTGCCCGATCTGCGAGAACGGGTCGACCGAAGGGTCCAGCCGGTCCTTGTCGAAGCTGGCATAGGCACGGATGCGGGCCGGGGCGCCATCCTCGGACGGCGCATAGTAGTCGGTCGCGATCAGCCGCGCCGGGCCGTCGCCGCGAACCTGCAGGCTGAGCTTCCAGCGCAGCTTGATGGTCTGCCCGATCAGCGCGGTCAGCAGCGCCATCTCGGCCACCAGCGCCTCGATCGCGGGCGGGTAGTCGTGCTGCGCCAGCACATGGTCGAGCACGCCGTCCAGTCGGGCGACCCGCCCGCGAACGTCGCTGCGGTCAAGCTGGAAGGGAAGGACGGTATCGTCCCAGGCGATCTTCGATCCGATGGACATGGGGTTTCCTTGGGCTCTGGGCCTTGGCATACCCGCCTTATATAGACGCGGCAACGAAAGCACAAAGAGGCGGCAATGATCCGGCGATTCGGAGAGGCGGTCAGGGCGGACCAGCGGTACCGGCTGAGACCGGGCGCCTATGCCCTTCTGGAACGCGACGGGCTGCTTCTGGTCACCCATCAGCAGGCGCCGGTGCCCGAATACCAGCTGCCCGGCGGAGGCATCGACCCGGGCGAATCGCCCCTGCAGGCGCTGCATCGCGAGGTGTTCGAGGAAACCGGCTGGAAGATCGAGTTGCGGCGGCGGCTGGGGGCATTCCGGCGCTTCACCTACATGCCCGAATACGACATCTGGGCGGAAAAGCTCTGCACCATCTATCTGGGCCGTCCGGTCCGCCCCTACGGTCCGCCCAGCGAACCCGGGCATACCGCGCTGTGGATGCCGGCAGACGTGGCCGCGCGGCAGCTCGGCAATGCTGGCGACCGCCATGCGGTGCGGCGCTGGCTGGGGCTGGCGCGCTAGCCGAACTCGAACAGCACGGCCGAAACATCGTCGGGAAAATCGCTGCGTCCGCCGGTAAAGGCGGTCAGCCCGGCCTGGATCGCATCGAGAAAGGCCGGGCCGCGAGCCGCGGCATTGGCCTCGATCAGGCGGCGCAGGCCGTCGTCGCCCAGCTGGGTGCCGTCCGGCGCGGGGCATTCGGTGATGCCGTCCGACACCAGCAGGACCCGGTCGCCCGGCGCAAGCCGGACCTCGCAGCAGTCGAAGCTGGCGCCGGGGATCAGCCCCAGCGGCAGCCCGCCCTCGCCCAGATAGTCGAGGCGCCCGTCCGCGCGCTGCACGACCGGATGCGGATGCCCGGCCTGAACGAACCGCATCTGCCCGGTGTCCAGCGCCACGAAGGCCAGCAGCAGCGTGAAGTAATGTTCGGTCTCGATATCCTCGAGAAAAAGCCGGTTGAGATGCGCGGCGACCTCGGCGGGCGGGCGGGCGCGATAGGTGCCGCCGGGCCCGGGTTCCAGCGCGATGTTCTGGTCGGGCGAGCGCGAGCCCAGAAGCCCCGCAAGACGCGCGGTCAGCATGGCCGAACTGATCCCGTGGCCCGACACATCGGCCGAGAATACCCCGAGCTCGCCCGGCCCGGCGGGAAAGAAGCCGACCAGATCGCCGCCGACATGGCCGCAGGGGCGCAGCAGCAGCGACACCTCGGACCCGCCGAACCGGCGGTGGCGTTCGGGCACCAGAGATTGCTGAAGCTTGCGTGCCTCGACCAGATCGCGGTCGAGCGCGTCGTAAAGCGTGCGCAATTCGCCCAAGGCATCGGTCAGCAGGCGGTTCTTGTCGCGCAGCTGATGTTCCATCCGGAGGATGCGTTCGCCCGAAGCGATCCGGGCGCGCAACTCGCTGGCATTGACCGGCTTGGTCAGGAATTCGTCGGCCCCGACATCAAGCCCGTGGATCATCTCCACCGTTTCGGATTTCGAGGTCAGCAGGATGAAATAGCCATAGCTTTCGCGCGGCAAATCGCGAAAAGCCTGGCAGAATTCGGGGCCGTTCATGCCCGGCATCATCCAGTCGCTGATGATCAGGTCGACCGGCCGGTCGCGGCAGATATCCAAAGCCTCTTCGGCCGAGCCGCATTCGGCGACCTCATATCCCCAGCGTTCCAGCGACGCGCGCAGGATCCGCCGTTGCAGGCGGCTGTCATCGACCAGAAGAACCAGTCGTACGAGGCCGGTCTTCGCAGGGTCGAGATGCGTCGGGTCTGGCTGGGCGTTCACGGGGGTCCCGGTCCTGATCTGGCTTTAGTTCATAAAGCCGCCGACTTAACGCCCCATGAACGCGCGAATTAGACCCATCTGACCGGGTATGGAATAAGACCCCGTTAAGCGGTCTCCGCTAGCGTCCGGACTGGGTGGATATGCAAGGCGATGGAGTATGTGCGATGATCGAGTGGACTCGTGTTGAAGAGTTGCGGGACGAAGTCGGTGAAGACGCGTTCGACGAGGTGCTCGATCTTTTTCTCGAAGAGGTCGACGAGGTGATCGAGCGTGTGGCCCCGGGGCGCGACCCGGCCGATCTGGCCGCCGATCTGCATTTCGTGCGGGGCTCTGCGCTCAATCTGGGGTTCAAGGATTTCTGCGTGCTCTGCCAGGGCATCGAACGCCAGCTGGCCCAGGGCCAGAGCGTCGATCTGGTGCCCTTGACCGCGGCCTATGCCAGTTCGAAGGTCGAGCTTCTGGGCAAGGTCCGCACGCGCCGCGACGTTGCCTGACGGGCCTTGGACCTGACGGGCACGCCCGTCAGATCAGGAAATCGGCGAGCGTCGGGTCCTCGGTGATGTCGCGATAGGTCAGGCCCTGTGCCTCCATCCGCGCGAAAAGGGCCGCGAAATTGCGCGCATCCGTCGTTTCGATCCCGATCAGGACGGTGCCGAAATTGCGCGCCGATTTCTTCAGATATTCGAACCGGGCAATATCGTCCTCGGGCCCCAGAAGATCGAGGAAATCGCGCAATGCACCGGGACGCTGCGGCATCCGCAGGATGAAATACTTCTTCACCCCCGAAAACCGCTGGGCACGTTCCTTCACTTCGGGCAGCCGCTCGAAATCGAAATTGCCGCCCGAGGTGACGCAGACCACCGACTTGCCCTCGATCTCCTCGGCCAGCCCCGGCAGCACGTCGACCGACATCGCGCCGGCGGGTTCCAGCACGATCCCCTCGACATTCAGCAGATCGAGAATGGTGGTGCAGATCCGGTCCTCGGGCGCCAGCAGCACATCCGCCGGATCGATCCCGCGCAACCGCTCGAAGGTGCGCGCGCCGATCCGGGCCACCGCCGCCCCGTCGACGAAGGTGTCGACCTTGGGCAGGGTCACTGGCCCGCCCTGGGCCAGCGCGGCGGTCAGCGAGGCGCCGCCCACGGGCTCGACGAACCGGAAGCCGATGCCGGGCGCGGTCTCACGCAGGAAGGACACGACACCGGCCGCCAGACCGCCGCCGCCCACCGGCAGGATCACCAGATCGGGGGTGTGATACAGCACCGACATCAGCTCGACCGCGACCGACGCCTGCCCCTCGATCACGTCCTCGTCGTCGAAGGGCGCAAGGAAATGCCCGCCCACCTCGCGGCAATAGGCCTGGGCCGAGGCCAGCGTGTTGTCGAAATAGTCGCCGGTCAGGCGGATCTCGATATTGTCGCCGCCGAAGATCCGGGTCTTGCCGATCTTCTGGTCGGGCGTCGTCACCGGCATGAAGATCACGCCCCGGACGCCGAAATGGCGGCAGGCGAAGGCCACGCCCTGGGCGTGGTTGCCCGCGCTGGCCGCGACGAAGACCGGCGGCTCGGCCCCGCCCGCCAGCACCTTGCGCATGGCGTTGAAGGCGCCGCGCAGCTTGTAGGACCGCACCGGGCTGAGATCCTCGCGCTTGAGCCAGATATCGGCCTTGTAGCGTTCGGAGAGGTGCACGTTGCGTTGCAGCGGTGTGGGCGGGAACAGCGCGCGCATCGCCTTTTCGGCGGCGCGGGCCTTTTCGGCAAACTCGGTCATGCTGCAGCAATGGCGCGTTCGCCCTGCGCGCGCAAGCGTCCCGTTGCGCGCGGGTTGCCTTGCTCTGGCCCCGGAAAAGAGCTATCCGCCGCCCGATATCCGAATGACGAAAGGTCGCCCCATGTCTGCGCCCAAGTCCGCGCCCAAGAAAGTCGTCCTGGCCTATTCCGGAGGTCTCGACACGTCGATCATCCTGAAATGGCTGCAAACCGAATACGGCTGCGAGGTGGTGACCTTCACCGCCGATCTGGGCCAGGGCGAGGAACTCGAGCCCGCCCGCAAAAAGGCCGAGATGATGGGCGCCAAGGAGATCTTCATCGAGGATCTGCGCGAGGAATTCGTGCGCGACTTCGTCTTCCCGATGTTCCGCGCCAATGCGGTCTACGAGGGGCTCTACCTGCTGGGCACCTCGATCGCGCGGCCGCTGATTTCCAAGCGCCTGATCGAGATCGCCGAGGCGACCGGCGCCGATGCCGTGGCCCATGGCGCCACCGGCAAGGGCAACGACCAGGTCCGGTTCGAGCTGTCGGCCTATGCGCTGAACCCGGAAATCAAGGTGATCGCGCCCTGGCGGGAATGGTCGCTGACCAGCCGGACCAAGCTGCTGGCCTTCGCCGAGGAAAACCAGATCCCGATCGCCAAGGACAAGCGCGGCGAGGCGCCCTTCTCGGTCGATGCGAACCTGCTGCACACCTCCTCCGAGGGCAAGGTTCTGGAAAACCCCGCCGAAGAGGCGCCCGACTATGTCTATCAGCGCACGGTTGACCCCGAAAAGGCGCCGAACGAGCCCGAATATGTCGAGATCACCTTCGAGAAGGGCGACGCGGTCGCGATCAACGGCGAGGCGATGTCGCCCGCCACGGTCCTGACCAAGCTGAACGAGCTGGGCGGCAAGCACGGCATCGGCCGGCTCGATCTGGTCGAGGGCCGCTTCGTCGGCATGAAGTCGCGCGGCATCTATGAAACCCCCGGCGGCACGATCCTTCTCGAGGCCCATCGCGGCATCGAGCAGATCACGCTCGACCGCGGGGCGGCGCATCTGAAAGACGAGCTGATGCCGAAATATGCCGAGCTGATCTATAACGGCTTCTGGTTCAGCCCCGAACGCGAGATGCTGCAGGCGCTGATCGACAAGAGCCAGGAGCACGTCTCGGGCACGGTCCGGCTGAAGCTCTACAAGGGCTCGGTCCGCACTGTCGGACGCTGGTCCGAAGCGTCGCTTTATTCGGAAAGCCATGTCACCTTCGAGGACGACGCCGGCGCCTACGACCAGAAGGACGCGGCGGGCTTCATCAAGCTGAACGCCCTGCGCCTGCGCCTGCTGGCGACGCGGAACCGCAAGCTGAAGGGCTGAGCCCTGTCGGGATCGGCCGATGGCGCGGCCGGTCCCGCCTTCGTGATCTCACGGGCTTTTGGGTTTCGCGCGATTTCGCGCGGAGCCTATCCTTTTCCGGGAACCCGACCGGGAAAGGGAGGTCGATCATGGGTGTTTCTCTGGGCAGGGTCAAACCGGCGCTGTTGATTGCCGCCATCCTTCTGGGGCATCTGGCGCAGAGCCATCGCGCGCAGGCCGCCGAACCGGAAACGGCCATTTTTGCGGGCGGCTGCTTCTGGTGCGTCGAGGCCGATTTCGAGATGGTCCGGGGCGTGAGCGAGGTCGTTTCGGGCTACACCGGCGGCCATGTCGATCATCCCGCCTATCGTCAGGTGGCGCGCGGCGGCACCGGCCATGTCGAGGCGGTCGAGATTACCTACGACCCGGACGTGGTGAGCTATGAAAAGCTGGTCGCGCTGTTCTTCCGTTCGGTCGATCCGACCGATGCGGGCGGTCAGTTCTGCGACCGGGGCGAAACCTACCGGACCGCGATTTTCGTCTCTGATCCGGCCGAACGGCGCGTGGCAGAGGCCGAAAAGGGGAAGGCCGGGCGGGTCCTCGGGTCCGAGATCGCGACCGAGATATTGCCCGCCGCGACCTGATCCTGACCCGGTTCGGGCCGAAGACCAAGGCCGAGGCCTACAAGCTGTATCGCGCGGGCTGCGGCCGCGACGAAAGGGTGCGGGCGCTTTGGGGCGACGCCGCGCCCTTTGCCGGAGGCTCGTGACCCGCGCTTAGCCGACCTCGCAGGCCGCAAGCAGCGCCATGTTCAGGATGTCGTTGACGGTCGAGACCGTGGAACAGATCTGGATCGGCTTGTCGACGCCCGCAAGGATCGGGCCGATCACCGTCGCCCCGGCCATTTCCTGCATCAGCTTGACCGAGATTGAGGCCGAGTGCCGGGCCGGAACCACCAGCACGTTCGCAGGCCCCGAGAGCCGGCAGAACGGATAGCGCGCCATCGCCACCGGGTTCAGCGCCACATCGACCGTCATCTCGCCGTCGAACTCGAAATCGACCCCGCGCTTGGCCAGCACTTCCGAGGCGCGATGCATCTTGGTCGCGCGCTCGCTGACCGGATAGCCGAAGGTCGAGAAGCTGAGGAAGGCCACGCGCGGTTCGATCCCCAAACCGCGCGCGACATTGGCCGCGTGCACGGCGATATTGGCCAGATCCTCTTCCTCGGGCCATTCATGCACCAGCGTGTCGGCGATGAAGACGATCTTGCCCTTGTGAAGCAGAGCGGTCACGCCGACCGCACCGTCCTGGGCACGGGCGTCGAAGACGTGGTTGATAAGCTCCAGCACATGGGCCGATTTCCGGGTCGCCCCGGTCACCAGCGCGTCGCCATGGCCATTGGCCAGCATCAGCGCCGAGAAAACGTGCCGGTCGCGCGCGGCCAGCCGGTTGATGTCGTGGGTATCGTAGCCCTTACGCTGCAGGCGCTGGTAAAGGAACGACCGATAGGCCTCGAGATGGCCGGTATTGGCGGCGTTCACCACCTCGAGCTCGCGATAGGCATCGGCAAGCCCCGCCTGTTGCAGCTTTTCCTTCACCTCGGCCTCGCGGCCGACGACGATGGCCTGGCCATAGCCCGCGCGGTGATAGCTGACGGCGGCGCGCAGCACGCGTTCGTCATCGCCCTCGGCAAAGATCATCCGCGCCTGCGCCGCCTTGGCCCGCGCCGCGATCCCCGACAGGACCGAAGCCGTCGGGTCCATCCGCGCCTTCAGCCGCTGTTCGTACTCGTCCATGTCGACGATCGGCCGCCGCGCCACGCCGGTATCCATCCCGGCCCGCGCCACCGCCGGCGGAATGGTGTAGATCAGCCGAGGATCGAAGGGCGTCGGGATGATGTAGTCGCGCCCGAAGGTCAGCTTGGTGCCATAGGCCATGGCGACCTCGTCGGGCACATCCTCGCGGGCGAGTGCCGCCAGCGCATCGGCGCAGGCGATCTTCATCTCGTCATTGATCGCCCGGGCATGGATATCGAGCGCGCCGCGAAAGAGATAGGGAAAGCCGAGGACGTTGTTGACCTGGTTCGGATAGTCCGACCGCCCGGTCGCGACGATGGCGTCGGGACGCACCTCCTGCGCCTCTTCGGGCGTGATCTCGGGATCGGGGTTCGCCATCGCGAAGATGACCGGGTTCTCGGCCATCGAGGCCACCATCTCGGGCGTCACCGCCCCCTTGGCGCTGACGCCCAGGAAGACGTCGGCACCGACCATCGCGTCTTCCAGCGTGCGCGCATCGGTCTTGGCCGCGTGGGCCGATTTCCACTGGTTCATGCCCTCGGTGCGGCCCTGGTAGATCACGCCCTTGGTGTCGCAGGCGATGCAGTTGTCATGCTTCGCCCCCATCGCCTTGATCAGTTCCAGACAGGCGATCCCGGCCGCGCCCGCGCCGTTCAGGACGATCTTGCAATCCTCGATCTTCTTGCCCGACAGATGCAGCGCGTTGATCAGCCCCGCCGCGCAGATCACCGCCGTGCCGTGCTGGTCGTCGTGGAAGACCGGAATGTCCATCTCTTCCTTGAGCCGCTGCTCGATGATGAAACACTCGGGCGCCTTGATGTCCTCGAGGTTGATGCCGCCGAAGGTCGGCCCCATCAGCCGCACTGCCCGGATGATCTCTTCCGGGTCCTCGGTGTCCAGCTCGATATCGACCGCGTTCACATCGGCAAAGCGCTTGAACAGGACCGACTTGCCCTCCATCACCGGTTTCGAGGCCAGCGCGCCCAGATTGCCCATGCCGAGGATCGCGGTCCCGTTCGAGATGACGGCCACCATGTTGCCCTTGGTGGTGTAGTCATAGGCCGTCTCGGGCGCGTCGGCGATGGCCTGCACCGGCACCGCGACCCCCGGGCTGTAGGCGAGGCTGAGATCGCGCTGGGTGGTCATGGGCTTGGTCGCCACGATCTCGTATTTCCCCGGCACGGGCTCGATGTGATAGCTCAGCGCTTCTTCCGGTGTGATCTTGGATTTCTCGGCCATTGTCGGGGCTCTCCTCCTAGGTGAAAAGCGTCTTAACCCTCCGACGCCCGCGTCTCAATAGACTTGAAAATCGACATGGATTTACCGCTTTTCGCCGCAGGGGCGGATTTGTAAGGTCCGCGGACCAGCGACAGGGGGGTTCCGTGACCGAAGCCGGCGCATCCGTCACACCGATGATGGCGCAATATCTGGAAATCAAGGCCGCCCATCCCGGCGCGCTGCTGTTCTACCGGATGGGCGATTTCTACGAGATGTTCTTCGACGACGCCGTGGCGGCGGCCGAGGCGCTGGACATTGCACTGACCAAGCGCGGCAAGCATCTGGGCGAGGACATCCCGATGTGCGGCGTGCCGGTCCATGCCGCCGAAAGCTATCTGCTGACTCTGATCCGCAAGGGCTTTCGCGTCGCGGTCTGCGAACAGATGGAAGACCCGGCCGAGGCGAAGAAGCGCGGGTCGAAATCGGTCGTGAAACGCGATGTGGTCAGGCTGGTCACGCCCGGCACCCTGACCGAGGAAAGCCTGCTCGAGGCCCGGCGCCACAACTTCCTTGCCGCCTTTGCCGAGGTTCGCGGCGAGGCCGCCCTGGCCTGGGTCGACATCTCGACCGGGGCGTTCCGGGTGATCGGTTGCCCGGGCGTGCGGCTGGGCGCCGAACTGGCCCGGCTTGCCCCGCGCGAAGTGCTGCTGAACGAGGCCACCGAACGCGATTGGGCCGAGGCGGTCTCTGATGCGGGCGCCGCCGTGACCCCGCTGTCGCGCATGAGCTTCGACAGCGCCTCGGCCGAAAAACGGCTGACCGCGCTGTTCTCGGTCGGCACGCTCGAAGGCTTCGGCAGCTTCGGCCGGGCCGAGCTGTCGGCGATGGGCGCGCTGGTCGACTATCTGGAGATCACCCAGAAGGGCAAGCTGCCGCTCTTGCGCCCGCCGATACGCGAGGCGATGGGCGGCACCATGCAGATCGACGCTGCGACCCGGCGCAATCTGGAACTGACGGCCAGCCTTTCGGGCGGGCGCGAAGGCAGCCTGCTGGCCGCCATCGACCGCACCGTCACCGCCTCAGGCGCGCGGCTGCTGGAACGGCGGCTTTCCAGCCCCTCGCGCGATCTGCCGACGATCCGCGCGCGGCTCGACGCGGTGCGCGCGCTGGTCGAGGATTCCGGGCTGCGCGACGCGCTGCGCGACGAGTTGCGGAAATGCCCGGACATGGACCGGGCGCTGTCGCGGCTTGGGCTCGACCGGGGCGGGCCGCGCGATCTGGCCGCGATCCGCGCCGGGTTGACCCAGGCGGGCGCGCTGGCCGACCGGCTGGGCGGCGATCTGCCGTCCCTGATCGCCGAGGCGCGTCGCGCGCTGACCGGGCATGACGCGCTGGTCGATCTGCTCGACCGGGCGCTGGTGGCCGAACCGCCGCTGCTGGCCCGGGATGGCGGCTTTATCGCCACCGGTTATGACGAGGGTCTCGACGAGGCACGGACGCTGCGCGACGAGGGCCGGGGCGTGATCGCGCGGATGCAGGCGGGCTTTGTCGACGAGACCGGCATCTCGTCGCTGAAGATCAAGCACAACAACGTGCTGGGCTATTTCATCGAGGTGACGGCCACCCATGCCGACCGGATGCTGTCGCCGCCGCTGTCGGAAACCTTCATCCACCGGCAGACCACGGCCAATGCGCTGCGCTTTACCACGGTCGAACTGTCGGAACTTGAAACCCGCATCCTGAATGCGGGCAACCGGGCGCTGGAAATCGAAAAGCGGCTATTCGAGACCCTCCGGGCCGCGATCCTCGACGAGGCCGGGCCGGTCGGACAGGCCGCCGCCGCGCTGGCCGAGATCGACCTTGCGACAGGGCTTGCCGATCTGGCCCGGGGCGAGGACTGGTGCGAGCCGCTGGTCGACGATAGCCGCGCCTTTGCCGTGGCGGGCGGACGTCACCCGGTGGTGGAACGCGCGCTGAGGCGCCAGGGCGGCGCGCCCTTCATTGCCAACGATTGCGACCTGGCCCAAGGCGGGCAAGGCGCCGCGATCTGGCTTTTGACCGGGCCCAACATGGCCGGCAAATCGACCTTTCTGCGCCAGAACGCGCTGATCGCGCTGCTGGCACAGGCGGGCAGCTTCGTGCCCGCCGCCTCGGCCCATATCGGGCTGGTGTCGCAACTCTTCAGCCGGGTCGGCGCCTCGGACGATCTGGCGCGGGGCCGGTCCACCTTCATGGTCGAGATGGTCGAGACCGCCGCGATCCTCAATCAGGCCGACGACCGGGCGCTGGTGATCCTCGACGAGATCGGGCGCGGTACCGCCACCTATGACGGGCTTTCGATCGCTTGGGCGACGCTGGAACACCTGCACGACATGAACCGCTGCCGCGCGCTTTTCGCCACCCATTACCACGAGATGACCGCGCTGGCGCAAAAGCTGGCGGGGGTCGAGAACGCGACCGTGGCGGTCAAGGAATGGGAAGGCGACGTGATCTTCCTGCACGAGGTCCGCAAGGGCGCGGCCGACCGGTCCTACGGGGTGCAGGTGGCGCGCCTGGCGGGCCTGCCCGACAGCGTGGTCGAGCGCGCCCGCGTGGTGCTGGACGCGCTGGAACGGGGCGAGCGCGAGGGCGGACGGTCCCATGCGACGCTGATCGACGATCTGCCGCTGTTCTCGGCCGCCGCGATCCCGCAGCGCCCTGCCCCCGCGCCCGCTGGCCCCTCGCCGCTGGAAGACCGGATGTCGGCCATCCATCCCGACGAGCTGAGCCCACGCGAGGCGCTGGAACTGCTTTACGAGCTGAAGGCCCTGGCCCGGCCTGACTAGGCCCCAATGAAAAACGCCCGGCCGATGGGCCGGGCGTTTTCCGTGAAACAAGAGGGTCTCAGGAGGCCGGGGTCGACGAGACGCCCACCTGCGCCGGGCGCAGCAGCCGGTCATGCAGCATGAAGCCCGAGGCCATCACCTGGATGATGTCGCCCGCCTTCGTGCCGGGCACCGGGGCCTCGAACATCGCCTGATGCAGCTGCGGGTCGAACTTGTCGCCCGCCTCGGGCGACAGCCGCACGATCCCGTGCTTGGAGAAGACGTTCAGAAGCTCGCGCAGGGTCAGCTCGACCCCTTCCAGCAGCGCGGCATTCGCCGCGCGCTGTTCGTCGGTCACCACCTCCAGCGCCCGCGAGAGGTTGTCATAGACCGGCAGCATGTCGCGCGCGAGTTTCGAGCCGCCGTAATTCTCGGCCTCACGTCGGTCGCGGTCGGCCCGCTTGCGGGCGTTCTCGGCATCGGCCAGCGCCCGCATGAACCGGTCGCGAAGCTCGTCACGCTCGGCCCTCAGCGCCTCGACCTCCTCCGGGGTGATCTCGGGGGCTTCGGTTTCGCCTGCGGTCTCGGTCGCAAGGTCTTCGGGTTCGGTCTTTTCAGGTTCTGCCATCTTTCATCCCTTGCCGCGGTCGGCGATCAGCTTGCCCACCAGCTGGGCGGTGTAGTCCACGATCGGCACGATCCGCCCGTAGTTCAGCCGGGTCGGTCCGATCACCCCCACGGCGCCAATGATCTTACGGTCCGCGTTCATATATGGAGAGACCACCAAAGAGGAACCCGAAAGTGAAAAAAGCTTGTTCTCGGAGCCGATGAAGATGCGCACACCTTCGCCCTCTTCGGCCAGTTCGAGGAATTCGGCGATGTCGCGCTTGCGTTCCAGATCGTCGAACAGGCTGCGGATCCGGTCCAGATCGGCGGCCTCGGCCGGATCGGACAGCAGGTTCGCCCGGCCGCGCACGATCAGCCGCGCCTGGTCCTGACCCTCGTTCTCCCAAACCGCCAGCCCCGCCTCGACCATGGTCCGCGCCAGCTCGTCCAGTTCCTGCCTGCGCCGCGCGATCTCGACCTTCATCGCCTCGCGCAGTTCGCTGAGCGTGCGGCCCTCGGCCAGCGCGTTCAGAAAATTCGCGGCCTCCCGCATCGAGGACGGCGTCTGCCCCGGCGCGGGCTGGAACAGGCGGTTCTCGACATGGCCATCGGCAAAGACCAGCACCGTCAGCGCCCGGTCGGCGCCGAGGCTGACGAATTCGATATGCTTGATCGGTGCCTCGTGCTTGGGCGCCAGGACGAGGCTGGCACCATGGGTCACGCCCGACAGCGCCGCCCCCACCCGGTCGAGCAGTGCCCCCACATCGGACGTGTTCGACCCCAGCGTGGCGTCGATCTTCTCGCGGTCTTCCTCCTTGAGGTCGCGCACCTCCAGAAGCCCGTCGACGAACATCCTCAGCCCCAGCTGCGTCGGCACCCGACCGGCCGAGACATGCGGACTGTTCAGAAGGCCGAGGAATTCGAGATCCTGCATCACGTTGCGGATCGTGGCCGCGCTGACCTTCTCGCTCATGGTACGGGTCAGCGTGCGCGAGCCCACCGGGTCGCCGGTTTCCAGATAGCCCTCGACCACCCGCCGGAACACCTCGCGCGAGCGGTCGTTCATTTCTTCGAAAATGCCTTGGGTACTCACCTGCCGCGCCTCCGTCGAAGCGGTGCCATTAAAAAGAAGATCCCGATCCCGTCAATCGGTCCGATCAAACAGGGTTGCATCGGCCTCCGGCTCATGGGAGCAAAGCGCCAACGCCAAGAAAGGACAGTCCGATGCGCCCATCCGGTCGTGATGTAAGCGAACTCCGCCCCGTTTCAATCGAGACCGGCGTGACCAAGCATGCCGAAGGCTCCTGCCTGATCCGCATGGGCGACACCCATGTGCTGTGCACCGCGACGCTGGAAGAGCGCGTTCCGCCCTTCCTCAAGAACAGCGGCCTCGGCTGGGTCACCGCCGAATACGGCATGCTGCCGCGCGCCACGACCACCCGGATGCGCCGCGAAGCCGCCCAGGGCAAGCAGGGCGGCCGCACCGTCGAGATCCAGCGCCTGATCGGCCGCGCGCTGCGGGCGGGCGTCGACCGCGTGGCCCTTGGCGAACGCCAGATCACCATCGACTGCGACGTGATCCAGGCCGATGGCGGCACCCGCTGCGCCTCGATCACCGGCGGCTGGGTCGCGCTGCGTCTGGCCGTCAACAAGCTGATGAAGACCGGCGAGGTCATTTCCGATCCGCTGGTCGACCCGGTCGCCGCCGTGTCCTGCGGGATCTATGCCGGCCAGCCAGTGCTGGACCTCGACTATCCCGAAGACAGCGAGGCCGGCGTCGACGGCAATTTCGTGATGACCGGGTCCGGCAAGCTGATCGAGGTGCAGATGTCGGCCGAAGGTTCGACCTATACCCGGGCGCAGATGAACGCCCTGCTCGATCTGGCCGAAAAGGGCGTGGCCGAGCTGGTCGCCGCCCAGAAGGCCGCTGTGGGGGCCTGAGCCCATGCGCCGGTTTGACGGAAAGACGCTGCTGGTCGCGACCCATAACAGGGGCAAGCTCGAGGAAATCGCCGATCTGCTGAAGCCTTTCGGCATTTCCGTCACCGGCGCCGCCGACCACGCCCTGCCCGAACCGGACGAGACCGAGGACACCTTCGTCGGCAATGCCCGGATCAAGGCGCATGCGGCGGCGAAGGCCACCGGCCTTCCCGCTTTGGCCGACGATAGCGGCCTTGCGATCGATGCCCTGGACGGTGCCCCGGGCGTCTATACCGCCGATTGGGCCGAAACAGGCTCTGGCCGCGACTTCCCGATGGCGATGGAAAAGGTCTGGACCAAGCTTCAGCAGGCGAACGCCTCCGAGCCCCGGACCGCGCAATTCTGCTGCACCTTCGTGCTGGCCTGGCCCGACGGCCATGACGAAGTGTTCGAGGGCCGCATGCCCGGGCGCATCGTCTGGCCGATGCGCGGCGATCAGGGCCATGGCTTCGACCCGATCTTTCAGCCCGAGGGCTACGACAGCACCTTCGGCGAGATGGACCGCTGGGAAAAGAACAGGATCAGCCACCGCGCCCGCGCGTTCGAGAAACTGGTGAGCCTGTTTGACCGCTGAAGACTGGCAGGAGGGCGGGTTCGGGCTTTACGTCCACTGGCCGTTCTGCCTGTCGAAATGCCCCTATTGCGACTTCAACAGCCATGTGTCGGCCGAGATCGACACGAAACGCTGGCAAAACGCCTATCTTTCCGAAATCCGCCGCCTCGGCGCCGAGACCGGCCCGCGTGTGCTGAACACCGTCTTTTTCGGCGGCGGCACTCCCAGCCTGATGCCGCCCGATGTGGTCGGTGCGATCCTCGAGACCGCCCGATCGGTCTGGACGCCCGCAAATGACATGGAAATCACGCTCGAGGCCAATCCGACCTCGGTCGAGGCCGGACGCTTCACGGGATTTGCCGAGGCCGGCGTCAACCGCGTCTCGCTGGGTGTCCAGGCCCTGAACGATGCCGACCTGAGGCGGCTCGGCCGGATGCACAGCGTGGCCGAGGCCCGCGCCGCCTTCGAGATCGCCCGCGCCCGCTTTCCCCGCGTCAGTTTCGACCTGATCTATGCCCGTCAAGCGCAGTCCCTCGCCGCCTGGCGCGAGGAATTGACCGAAGCGCTGGCCATAGCCGCCGATCACCTGTCGCTCTACCAGCTCACCGTCGAACCCGGCACCGCCTTCGGGGACCGGCTGGCGCGCGGCGGTCTGAAGGGTCTGCCCGACGAGGATCTCGGCGCCGATCTTTACGCCCTGACGCAAGAGATCTGCGGCGCCGCGGGAATGCCCGCCTATGAGGTTTCGAATCACGCCCGTCCCGGCGCCGAATCGCGTCACAACCTGATTTACTGGCAGGCGGGCGACTATGCCGGGATCGGCCCTGGCGCCCATGGCCGCCTGACCCTTGGCGGCGTGCGGCTTGCGACCGAAACGCCGCTGGCGCCCACCGCCTGGCTCGACCGGGTCGACCGCACCGGCACGGGCGAGCTGTCGCGAAGCCCGATCTCCCCTGCCGATCAGGGTGTCGAGAATCTTATGATGGGGCTGCGCCTCGCCCATGGACTGTCGTTGGCGCGTTACGAAAGGCTGGCGGGCGTGCCGTTAGATTCATTGCGAATCAATGAGTTGTCCGAACTTGGCCTGGTCGGGGTCGAGGCGGGAGTCCTGCGCGCCACGACCGCGGGCCGCGCTGTGCTGAATGCGGTGATCCGCGCGCTGCTGCCCGATTGACCCTCAGTCGAAGCCGCCCCCGGGCGAGCTCAGCGCCGCACAAAGCCTGTCCAGCTCTTCAAGCGAGGCATAGGACAGGACAAGATCGCCCGATCCGTCGGTGCGATGCTCGATCGAGACACCAACGCCAAGATTGGCCGCCAGATCCTGCTCGAGCGCGCGGGTATCGGCATCTTTCGCAAGCGGTGGCGGCACCCGACGCGGTTGCGGCGCAGAGCCCGCCTTGGCCAGTTTCTCCGTCGCACGCACCGAGAGCTGCCCCTTGATCACCTGCCGCGCCAGTTTGGCCGGGTCTTCGGTCGTGATCAGCGCGCGGGCGTGGCCCGCGCTCAACCGCCCTTCGCGCAGATAGCCCTGCACCTCTTCCGGCAATTGCAGCAGACGCAACAGGTTGGCGATGTGGCTGCGGCTTTTCCCGAGCGCCTCTGCTACCTTATCTTGTGTGTGGCCGAAGCGATCCATCAACTGGCGGTAGCCCATCGCCTCTTCCAACGGGTTCAGATCGGCCCGCTGGATGTTCTCGATGATGGCGATTTCCAGCACTTCGATATCGTCCAGCTCGCGGACGATAACTGGCACTTCGTGTTGCTGGGCCAGTTGCGAGGCGCGCCAGCGGCGTTCGCCCGCGACGATTTCATACCGCCCTGCGCTGCGCTTGCTGGGCCGCACGATCAGGGGCTGAATCACGCCCTTTTCCCGAATCGAGTCCGAGAGTTCTTTCAGCGCCTCTTCGGCAAACATCCGCCGCGGCTGATCGGGATTTGGCTCCAGCAGATCCAGCGCTATCATCAGATCGGCCTTGCCGCGCGGCGCCTCGCCCCGCTCGGTCTCTGGTTCGATCTTGACGTCCGCCATCAGCGCCGACAGGCCGCGTCCGAGGCCGCGTTTTTCCGGTTGTCTCATGTCAGTCCCCCCTGCCTCAGGCGCCCACCGGCACCTTCGGCTCCAGCATTTCCAGTGCCAGCGCCCGATAGGCCTCGGCCCCGCGCGAATTCGGGTCATAATCGAGCACCGGCATCGCGTAGGACGGCGCCTCGCTGACGCGCACGTTGCGCGGAATCACGGTCTGGAAGACCAGGTCGCCCAGATAGGCCCGCGCGTCGTTCTCGACCTGTTGCGACAGGTTGTTCCGCCGGTCGGCCATGGTCAGAACCACGCCCTCGATGCGAAGCGTCGGGTTTGCGGTCTGGCGCAACTCGCGGATGGTCAGCATCAGTTGTGACAGCCCTTCCAGCGCGAAAAATTCGCTTTGCAGAGGGACCAGCACCGAATGGGCCGCGACCATTGCGTTGACGGTCAGAAGGCTCAGCGCCGGCGGGCAATCGATCAGCACGAAATCGAACGCGAAGGCGTCAATTGCGGGCTGACGCAAGGCATCGTGCAGCAGAAAGCTGCGACGCTCGTTCGCCACCATTTCGATATCGGCCGAACTCAGATCCGTGGTCGACGGCGCGATATATAGCCTTTCAGACTTCGTCTTCACCAAGATCTCGGACAAAGGAGCATCGCCGAGGATCAGATCATAAGTGGTTCTGGCCCGCGCGTCTGGGTCGATTCCCAGTCCGGTCGAGGCATTTCCCTGCGGATCGATGTCGACAATCAGCACGGTCTTGCCAAGCTCGACCAAAGCCGCGGCCACATTGATGGCGGTGGTGGTCTTGCCTACCCCACCCTTCTGGTTTGCCACAGCGATGATTTTCGGCCCCTTGGGGCGCGTAGGATCAGACACGGGCGATGCCTCCGAGTTTCAGAACGACGGCCTGCGGATCGGTCTTGCTGGGATGGTTTTGAACGTCGAACCGCCAGGATGCAAGCGCCGCGTCGATCTCGTCGGCGAAACGCGCGCCCTTTGGGAAAAGTGCTGTGCCGCCGGGGGCAAGATGCCGCTCCGCGTAGTCCAGAAGGCGGGGCAAGGGCGCCAAAGCACGCGCCGACAGGACATCCGCACCCTGCGGCTCGGCCAATTCGATTCGCGTGTCGATCACGTTCGTTGTAGCAAGACCGAGATCCCGGCATACCGTACGGAGGAACGTCGCCTTTCGCTGATCGCTTTCAACCAGCGTCACGCGCAGATCCGAAACCGAATCAGCTGCGAGAATCGCAATCACAAGCCCCGGAAAGCCTGCGCCGCTTCCCAGATCGACCCAATGGCGAGCATCCGGCGGACAAAGCGCGAAAAGCTGCGCTGAATCGTCGAAATGCCGGGTCTGCAGATCATCCAGCGTCGAGCGCGCCACGAGGTTGATCGCGGGGTTCCACTTGCGCAAAAGCACGGCATAGGCGGACAGTCGCCCGGATGTTTCACGTGAAACATCGCCGGCCGCCGGGATGGACTCCCTCATGCGGACCGCCGTTCGATCTGCCGCAGCCGCGCAAGAATGAGCGTGGCCGCCGCCGGGGTCATGCCGTCGATTCGCCCGGCCTGGGCCAGCGTTTCGGGGCGAGCCCTTGAAAGCTTGCCCTTCAGTTCGGTCGACAGGCCCTCCAGTTGATCGTACGGGAAGTCCGACGGGATCTTCTGAGCCTCATCCCGACGCATCGCCTCTACATCTTGGGCCTGCCGGTCGATATAATGCGCATATAGTGCGTCGCGTGCCAGTTGCGTGCGAATCTCCTGATCGACATCCTCAAGCCCGGGATCGAGCGGAATCAGGTCTTCGAACGTCACATCCGGGAAGGCGAGAAGGTCGATGCCGTTTCGACGAGCGCCGTCCGCGTTGACCTTGATTCCGGCACTCGTGATCTGCTTCGGCGTCAGCGAGAGGGATTCGAGCCGGTCGCGCGCCGCGGTCAACCGCTCCATCTTGTCGCCAAAGGCGCTCCTGCGCGCTTCCCCCACGCAGCCAAGGTCAAGACCAACCGGCGTCAGCCGTTGATCGGCGTTGTCGGCGCGGAGCGAGAGACGGAATTCGGCCCGCGAGGTGAACATGCGATAGGGTTCGCTGACGCCACGCGTCACCAAATCGTCGATCATCACGCCGATATAGCTTGTCGTCCGCGTGAACGTCGCCGGCCCCTGCCCCGCCACCTGCAGCGCGGCGTTGAGCCCGGCGACCAGCCCCTGGGCGGCCGCCTCTTCATAGCCCGTCGTCCCGTTGATCTGCCCGGCGAGGAAGAGACCGGGCACCTCGCGCAATTCCAAAGACGCGCGCAGCGCACGCGGATCGACATAGTCGTACTCGATGGCATAGCCAGGCTGCAGGATACGTGCCGATTCGAGCCCCTCGATGGAGTGGACGTAAGCCTCCTGCACGTCCTCGGGCAGCGAGGTCGAAATGCCGTTCGGATAGACGGTCGGATCGTCGAGGCCCTCGGGCTCGAGAAATATCTGATGCGACCCCTTGTCGGCGAAGCGCACGACCTTGTCCTCGATAGAGGGGCAGTAGCGCGGGCCGACGCCTTCGATATGGCCGCCGTACATCGCAGAGCGCGACAGATTTTCCCTTATTATTTCATGCGTTTGCGAATTCGTATGCGTGATCCCGCAGGCAACTTGCCGAGCCTCGACCCCGTTCGACAGAAACGAAAACAACACCGGATCCTCATCGCCCGGCTGGCTATCGAGCCGGTCCCAGTCGATGGTCCTTCCGTCAAGGCGGGGCGGTGTGCCGGTCTTCAGCCGACCGAGTGGAAGGCCGAAACTGTCGATCCTTTCGGCCAGACGCACCGAGGGCCGGTCACCGATGCGGCCCCCGGGGCTTTGCCGGTCACCGATATGGATGACACCCCGCAGGAACGTCCCGGTCGTCAGAACCACGGCGCCCGCCGTGATCTCAACCCCGTCGGCCAGAACGATTCCCGCAATTCGGCCATCACGTTCGATCAGATCGGCGGCCTCGCCTTCGATGATCTCTAGACCGGGCGTGGCGGTCAGCATCGCTTGCACGGCCTCGCGGTACAATTTGCGGTCGGCCTGGGCGCGCGGACCTTGCACGGCAGGCCCCTTCCGGCGGTTGAGAAGACGAAACTGGATCCCGGCGCGGTCGGCCGCCCGCCCCATCAGCCCGTCAAGCGCATCCACCTCGCGTACCAAGTGACCTTTTCCAAGCCCGCCAATGGCCGGGTTGCAGGACATCACGCCGATCCCGTCGCGGCGGAGCGTCACGAGGGCCACCCGCGCGCCCAGACGGGCGGCGGCATGGGCCGCTTCGGCGCCGGCATGGCCGCCGCCAACCACGACGACATCGAAGCTGCAATGTTTCACGTGAAACACTCCTCACTTTCCCAGGCAGAAACGCGCGAAGATCTCGTCGAGCAGGGTTTCAACATCGATCCTGCCAAGCAGAGACTCAAGCGCCCGCGCTGCGCGACGGATATCCTCGGCCGCCAGCTCTGTCGAGCCCATGCCGTGAGATAGCTGATTCTGCGCCTCCGCGATAGCGCCTCGCGCGCGCCGCATCGCTTCGGCATGCCGTTCTCGCGTGGCCGTGACCGCACGCGAGGCCCGGCTGTTGAGGATGGCCGCGATCCTTTCCACCAGCTCGGCGACGCCCTGCCCGGTTCGGCCGGACACCCCGGTTGTCCCATCGCCCAGATCGGCCTTGCCCCGCAGCACAATGTCATCCGGACCCTGCGCCAGGCCCTCGGTCCGGCCGCTGTCGTCCAGCAGGAACACCCGAAGGTCGGCCGCAGTCGCCCGCTCGATGGCCCGCGCAATGCCGATGGTTTCCACGTCGTCGGCGCTGTCGCGCAGACCCGCGGTATCGAGAAATGTCACCGGAAGGCCGCGCAAATCCATCCGCACTTCGATCACGTCGCGCGTGGTGCCGGCGTGTTCAGAGGTGATTGCCGCCTCGCGGCCCGCCAAGTGGTTCAAAAGCGTGGATTTTCCTGCGTTCGGCGGCCCAACGATGGCGATCTCGAAGCCGTCGCGTATCCGCTCGGCCATCGCAACGCCCTCGATCTCTGTCTGAAGCGCGGTTGAAACCCCGGAAAGAAGGGCCGTGACCTCGGGAGTCACGTCGACCGGCACGTCCTCGTCGGCGAAATCAATCGTGGCCTCCAGCAACGCGGCCGCGCGGATGAGAGACTCGCGCCACAGCGCAACCTTTTCCCCCAAAGCGCCCGAAAGAACGCGCAGGGCCTGACGTCTCTGCGCCTCAGTCTCGGCCTCCAGCAGATCTCCCAGCCCCTCGACCTGCGCCAGATCCAGAACGCCGTTTTCCAGAGCGCGCCGGGTGAATTCTCCGGGCTCGGCCAGCCGCAGCCCATCCTGTTCGCCAAGGGCGCGCAACACGGCAGCAACGGTGGCGGGGCTGCCATGGCATTGAAGTTCAACGACATCCTCGCCGGTGAAGCTCGCGCCTTTCGCAAAGCACAGCACCAGCGCCTCGTCCAGCAGCACGCCTTCGGCATTCCTCAGCCGACGCAAGCCCGCCTGCCGAGGTGCGGGCAGCGACCCGGCCAGGGCGCGCGCGGCCGTCATGGCCCGCGGACCGGAAATGCGGATTACGGCGACGCCCGCCTTTCCGCGTGCCGTCGCCTGGGCGAAGATCGTGTCCAGGGATCACCTCCGGGCGAAGCCGCCTCAGGTGTTCATCGAATCGAAGAATTCCGAATTCGTCTTGGTCTGCTTGAGCTTGGAAATCAGGAACTCGATGGCATCGGTCGTGCCCATCGGGTTGAGGATCCGGCGCAGGACGAAGGTTTTCTGCAGATCGGACTTGTCGACCAGCAGATCCTCTTTCCGGGTGCCCGATTTGAGGATGTCCATCGCCGGGAAGACCCGCTTGTCGGCCACCTTCCGGTCGAGCACGATCTCGGAGTTGCCGGTGCCCTTGAATTCCTCGAAGATCACCTCGTCCATGCGCGAGCCGGTGTCGATCAGGGCGGTCGCGATGATGGTCAGCGACCCGCCCTCTTCGATGTTCCGCGCGGCACCGAAGAACCGTTTCGGCCGTTGCAGCGCGTTGGCGTCCACACCGCCGGTCAGCACCTTGCCCGAAGACGGCACGACGGTGTTATAGGCTCGCCCAAGTCTTGTGATCGAATCAAGAAGGATCACAACATCTCGTTTGTGTTCGACCAGGCGCTTGGCCTTTTCGATGACCATCTCGGCCACCGCGACGTGGCGCGTCGCCGGTTCGTCGAAGGTCGAGGAAATGACCTCGCCCTTCACAGACCGCTGCATGTCGGTGACCTCTTCGGGCCGTTCGTCGATCAGCAGGACGATCAGATAAGTCTCGGGGTGGTTGGTCTCGATCGAATGGGCGATGTTCTGCAGCAGGACCGTCTTGCCGGTCCGCGGCGGCGCGACGATCAGCGCGCGCTGACCCTTCCCGATCGGCGCCACCAGATCGATGATCCGGGCCGACCGGTCGCGGATCGTCGGGTCCTCGATTTCCATTTTCAGCCGCTCGTCCGGATAAAGCGGCGTCAGGTTGTCGAAGTTGATCTTGTGCCGGGCCTGCTCGGGGTCCTGGAAGTTGATCTTCGTGACCTTGGTGATCGCGAAGTAGCGCTCGTTCTCGCGCGGCGCCTGCATCACGCCCTCGACCGTGTCGCCGGTCCTGAGCGAATGCATGCGGATCATGTCGGGCGAGACATAGATGTCGTCCGGACCCGGCAGGTAGTTCGCCTCGGGCGAGCGCAGAAAGCCGAACCCGTCCTGCAGCACCTCAAGGACGCCATCGCCCGAGATTTCCCAACCTTCCTCTGCGCGCTCCTTGAGGATCGAGAACATCATCTCGCCCTTGCGCATCGTCGTGGCATTCTCGATCTCAAGCTCTTCCGCCATGGCAAGAAGATCCTTGGGGCTCTGGGCCTTGAGATCGGCGAGGTTCAGACAGTCTCGGGTCATGGGAGAGCTTTGCGGATGACGGCGCCGGGCAGGCTGCGCACACGTTATACGGGAATCCCCGGACCGGACGGCCCGAGTTAAGGACGCTGCATAGTCCGGTGCGGGCCCCGAGTCAACTCGGAGCAGACCGGCCTAGAACTTGACCACCACCGAAAACACGATGACCAGCATCAGAAGCGTCGGCACTTCGTTCATCATGCGGAAGGTCCGGCCAGTCCGGGTGTTGCGGCCCGCGATGAAATCCTTGCGCCGCGCCCCCAGCCACATGTGGAACCAGGTCATCGCAATGACACAGACCCCCTTGGTATAGGGCCAGATCGAGTCCCAGTATACCACATTTGGTGTAAGCACCAAAGCCAACCCGAAGACCCAGACCGCGATGATCGAAGGGTTCATGATGTAGCGGTAAAGCTTCATCTCCATGACCTGAAACAGCGCGTCCGTCTCGTGGCCCGGGGTCACCTTCTCGGTGTGATAGACGAAGATCCTTGGCAGATAGAACAACCCGGCCATCCAGGTCAGCACCGCAATGATGTGGAGCGACTTGGTCCACGGATACATGTTGGCCAGAAATTCCGACATTGTCTGCCTCGCTACGCTCGGTCGCCTACCGCGCCTCTTCTAGAGCAATAGGAAAAGAAAAGAAAAGATGATGTTTTTGTAGGGCCTGTGGACGGTGTGGATTACCTGTCCCTCCCCGGCTTCATCCACAGTTCCCGAGCCTGTGGAAGAAAGTGAAGATAACTCGTCACGATTTCTGCGAAAATCCTGCAACGATAAGCAATAAAAGGAGATTTTTGTCCTCATCTGTCCTTCCTGCCTGTGGATAACTTCTGTGTATCTTGAGCGCGACGATTCGCTAACAGGCGGCGTCGGCGATCATCCACGGTGGATTTGGACAGCCGGATTCTTGACATTTCCCCATCCGACCGGCACCCCAGCAGGCAGGCACCACTTATCCTGAAACCGTGCGACCGTCTCTCCTGGGTTTATCCACAGGGTTGCCCCGAATGCCCGAACCAATGTCCCGACCGATGCCCGAACCGACATCCGACCGCGTGATCCTCGCCTCCGGCTCGTCCATCCGCCGCCAGCTTCTGACCCGGGCGGGGCTTGTCTTCGAAACCGTGCCCGCGCGCGTCGACGAAGACGCGATCCGTGCCGCGATGGAGGCCGAGGGCGCCGGGCCGGGCGACATCGCCGAGGAACTGGCGGCCTTCAAGGCCAAGCGGGTGGCCGAAAAGCACCCCGGTACCCTGGTGATCGGCTGCGACCAGGTGCTGGCCCATCGCGGCAAGGTGCTGGCCAAGGCCGAAACCCGCGAGGCGGTGCGCCAGCAGCTGCGCAGCCTGCGCGGCGGCAAGCATCAGCTTCTGTCGGCGGTGGTGGTCTATGACGACATGCGCCCGCTTTGGCGCCATGTCGGCGAGGTCTCGCTGACGATGCGGCCGTTTTCCGACCGCTACCTGGACGAGTATCTTGACCGCAACTGGCCCGCCGTGCGCGATGCGGTGGGCGGCTACAAGCTGGAAGAAGAAGGCGTGCGTCTGTTTTCTACCATCGAGGGTGACTATTTTGATGTTCTGGGTTTGCCCTTGCTACCGCTGCTGACCTTCCTGACGACCCGAGGAGTTTTGATGGCATGAGTGACAAGATCCCCCTGGCCGGTGTCATCGGCTCTCCCATCGCGCATTCGAAATCGCCCCTGCTGCACCGCCACTGGCTGGAACGCTACGGCATTCGCGGATTCTACATTCCGATGGATGTGGCCCATGCCGACCTGAAGCAGGTGCTCGAGGCGCTGCCGCGCATGGGATTCGTGGGCATCAACGTCACGATTCCGCACAAGGAAACCATCCTCAGCCTTGCCGATTCCGTGTCGGACCGCGCCGCCCTGATCGGGTCGGCCAACACGCTGATCTTCCGCGCCGACGGCAAGGTTTATGCCGACAATACCGACGGGATCGGCTTCATCGAGAACCTGCGTCAGGGCGCCCCGGGCTGGGACCCGACCGCTGGACCCGCCGCCGTGCTGGGCGCGGGCGGTGCCGCGCGGGCGGTGGTGGCCGCGCTGTCGGAACAGGGCGTGCGCGAAATCCGCGTCTCGAACCGCACCCGGTCGCGCGCCGAGGCGCTGCGGGCCGAGTTCGGCCCCAAGATCGTGGTACATGACTGGGTGCAGGCGGCGGCGATGATCGACGGCGCCGCGACGGTGGTGAACACCACTTCGCTGGGCATGGTCGGCAAGGCCGAGTTCAAGGTGCCGCTCGACGCGCTTTCGCCCGATGCGGTGGTCAGCGACCTGGTCTATGTGCCGCTGGAAACGGCTTTCCTGCGCGAGGCGCGGGCGCGTGGCTGTGTCGCTGTCGACGGGCTGGGGATGCTGCTGCATCAGGCCGCGCCGGGCTTCGAGCGCTGGTTTGGCCGCCGTCCCGAGGTCGACGAGGCCGCCCGCGCGGTTCTTCTGGACGCATGAGTCGGCCGTTTCTTCTGGGCCTGACCGGGTCCATCGGCATGGGCAAGTCGACCACCGCCGCACTGTTTCGCGAGCGGGCCGTGCCGGTCTGGGATGCCGATGCCGCCGTGCACGGCCTTTATGCCGAGGGCGGCGCCGCGGTTGGACCCATCGGCGGCCTTTGCCCCGAGGCGGTCCGCCGGGGCGCGGTCGACCGTGCGGCGCTGAAGGACTGGATCGCCCGCGAGCCCGAGGCGCTGATGCGGATCGAGGCCGTGGTGCATCCGCTGGTCGCGGCCGACCGTCAGGCCTTCATCGACCGGCACCGCGACGCGCCGCTTCTGGTGCTGGACATCCCGCTTCTGTTCGAGACCGGGGCCGATAAATGGCTCGACGCGGTGCTGGTGGTGACCGCGACGCCGGAGGTTCAGCGCGCCCGGGTGCTGGACCGTCCGGGCATGACCGAGGCGCAGCTGGACGCCATCCTGGCCCGCCAGATGCCCGATGCCGAAAAACGCGCCCGCGCCGATCATGTGATCGAGACGCTGACGCTTGACCGCGCCCGGGCAGAGGTCGTGGCGCTGATCGAAAAGCTGGGGGCCGCCGATGCGTGAGATCGTTCTCGACACCGAAACCACGGGCTTCGAGCCCGAAACCGGCGACCGGATCGTCGAGATCGGCGCCGTCGCGCTCTGGAACCATCTGCCCACCGGCGAGACGTTTCACGTCTATATCAACCCCGGCCGCGACATGCCGGACGAAGCCTTCGGTGTGCACGGGATCGGGCCCGATATTCTGGCCAACCCGCGTCCGGCCAAGCCCGGCGAGGTCACCCTGCGCGACAAGCCGCCGTTTTCCGAGGTCGGGCAGAAATTCCTCGATTTCGTGCAGGATTCGAAACTGGTGATCCATAATGCCAGCTTCGACATGAAGTTCCTGAATGCCGAGCTTGGTTGGCTGGGCCTGCCCAAACTGCCGATGAGCCAGGCGATCGACACGCTGGCCATGGCGCGCAAGAAATTTCCGGGTTCGCCCGCGACGCTGGACGCGCTCTGCCGTCGCTTCGGCATCGACAACACGATGCGCGAAAAGCACGGCGCGCTGCTCGATTCCGAGATCCTGGCCGAGGTCTATCTGGAACTGATCGGCGGCCGACAGCCCGATTTCATGCTGGCCACCCGGTCCCGGGCCACGGGCGGCGGGTCCGAGGCCGAGGCGGCGGCCTGGCGTCCGCGTCCGCGGCCGACCCCCCTGCCCCCGCGCCTGACAGACGAAGAAGCCGCCGCCCATCGGGCCTTTGTTCAGGCGATGGGCGACGGCGCGCTTTGGAAAACCTACGACTGAGCAGGCTCAGGCGGTGCCGCTCGGCGTCTGTTCGTTCTGAACGGCGGCGGCGCGGCGCGCGATTTCCTGACGGTACAGCGCCACGAAATCGACCGGCTCGAGGTTCAGCGACGGGAAGCCGCCGTCACGCGTCACGTCCGACACGATGCGCCGCACGAAGGGGAACAGCATCCGCGGGCATTCGATCAGCAGGAAGGGATGCAGCTGGTCCTCGGGCACGTTCTCGATATGGAAGAGCCCGGCATAGTCCAGTTCCATCAGGAAAAGCTGGCTTTGGTCGGCCTTGTTCTTCGACGAGACGGTGAACTTGGTGATGATCTCGTATTGATGCTCGGCCGGACGCTTGCGCGCGTCGAGCGCGACCTGCACCGTCACGTCGGGCGTCACCTCGCCCGAGGCGCCCTTCTGGACCAGAATGTTCTCGAAGGACATGTCCCGGATATACTGGCCCAGGATCTGCATTCTCACTTGCGGCTGCTGCGCGGCGGCGCCGTTGCCCTCGGTCTCGCTCATGGCGTGCTCCTGCGAAGGGTTGCGTTGCGCCTTCGCTTAGCAGGTCGGCCCCCGTCGCTCAATGCCGCGTCCAGCCCGAAGGCGACAGCGAGCCGCGGTCTTCCGGAACGTCTTGCGATGACAGGTCCTCGAAATCGCCGTCGATGATGTCTTCGCGGGCCGGGCGCGGCCGGGCATGGGCCGTGCCGCCGCGCGGCGGGGCGCCGAAGCCCACCGATTGCACCACCACGCGTTTGGACAGCCAGCGATAGGCCGCCGCACGAACCGGCGGGATCAGCAGCAGAAGACCCATCGTGTCGGTGAAGAAGCCCGGCGTCAGCAGCATCGCCCCGGCAAAAAGGATCATCGCGCCATGGGCCAGGGGCTCGGTCGGGTCGCGCAGCTCGTTGAACGAACTGCGCACCTGCGACAGCGCCAGCGCGCCCTGCTGGCGCATCAGCCAGGTGCCCGCCACGGCGGTCGCCAGCACGATGCCCAGCGTGGGCCACAGCCCGATCAGCCCGCCCACCTGGATGAAAAGCGCGATTTCGATCAGCGGGATCGACAGGAACAGCAGGAAAAGCCACATTGCATCACCTCATTCTGCTTCGGGCGGCCCGGTGGACTTGATCGAAGGCGTGCCTTACATATGTGCGGTAACGCTTCGATACAAACGCTTCCCGCGACCCGCGAGGTTTTCATGAGCTCTGCCATCATCCAGCTTCTGGTTCTTGCGGGGATCGCCGTGTTCCTGATCCTGCGGCTTCGGTCAGTCCTCGGCACGCGCGAAGGGTTTGAAAAGCCGCCCGTGCAGATGCCCGATCCCGCGGCGCGCCGGGCCGACAACCGCCGGTCCTTCGAGGTGATCGAGGGCGGTCCCGATACCGACATCACCGATCATGTCGAGGATGGCAGCCCGGCCGCGAAGGCGCTGGCGGCGATGAAGCTGGCCGAACCGGGCTTTTCGGTCGGCGAATTCCTCCATGGTGCGCGCGGCGCCTATGAGATGATCCTGATGGCCTTCGAGCATGGCACCATCGAGGATGTAGCGGCGTTTCTGGCTCCCGATGTCCGCGACAGCTTTGCCGAGGTGATCCGGCTTCGCGAGGAACAGGGGCTGTCGGTCGATGCCAATTTCGTCGGCGTGCGCGAGCTGTCGCTGAAGGATGCGACCTATGACCGCGACACCGGCGAGGCCGAACTGATGGTGCGGTTCGTTGGCGAACTGACCTCTGTCGTGCGCAACGAGGCGGGCGAGATCGTCGAGGGCAGCCCGAGCGAAATCAAGCGTCAGCGCGATGTGTGGACCTTTGCCCGCGTGATGGGCTCGGACGATCCGAACTGGCAGCTCGTCGCGACCGACGAGTGACGCGCCACGCCCCGCTGCGGCGGCACGCCTAAAGGGCCCCCTCATTCCCCGTTCAGCGCCTCGGCCTTCAGCCAGGCGGCAAAGCAGGTCATTTCCGGCGTCAGCGCCCGGTCTGCCGGATAGGTCAGGTAATAGCGCCCGGCGGGCAGCTCGACCGCGAAGGGCTGGACCAGCGTGCCCGCCGCGATCTGCCGCGCGAACATCGGCACCGGCAACAGCGCCACGCCCGCGCTTTCGGCCGCCAGATCGGCCAGCGCGATCGAGGAATCGAAGACCGGGCCGGTCAGCGGCGGACAGGGATGGCCTGCGGCGGCGAACCAGCGCGGCCACTCGTCGCTGCGATGGCTGCGCAGCAGCGGCGCGCGCGCCAGATCGGCCGGGCTTTTCAGGCGCGCCGCCAGACCGGGCGCGCAAAGCGGCGCCAGCGGGGCCTCGACCAGCGGCTCGGCTGCGATCCCGGTCCAGAGCCCGCTGCCGAAGCGGATCGCCATGTCGAGCCCCTCGCGCAGGATCTCGACCCGGTTGTTGTTGGTCGAGATCCGCAGGTCGATCCGGGGATGCGCCCGGGTGAAGGCGGGCAGGCGCGGCATCAGCCAGCCAAGCGCGAAGGTCGTGACCACGCCCACCTTCAGCACCTCGATATGGTGCCGCCCCGCGATCCGGTCCAGCGCCCGCGCCATCGCGTCGAACCCCTGTTCCAGCACCGGAAACAGCATTCGCCCCTCGTCGGTCGGCACCAGCCCGCCGGGCGTGCGCAGCAACAGCGCGGTGCCCAGCAGATCCTCGAGCCGCGCGATCTGATGGCTGACCGCTGCCTGTGTCACCCGTAGTTCGACGGCCGCCCGGGTAAAGCTGCCCTGCCGCACCGCGACTTCGAAGACGCGCAGGGCGTTCAGCGGAATGTCGGGCCGGTCCATCGCCATTACCTCAGCTCATGCGGCGCGTGACGATTTCTCGTTGGTCCCGGACGGGGCGCCTCGCTATCAGATCTACAGGACAACGCGCGCTGTCTGAACATCCTCGATCCCCATGACCGGCCCTTTCGGGCCCGGACCCGGCCCGCCGGTCGCAGCCAAGGAGTGTCCTTCGCGATGTCCTATCCTCTTCGACTGCCCCGCCTTCTGGCGGGACTTGCCCTCGGCCTTGCGCTGTGCGGCTCCGCCCTTGCCCGCACTGCGGAAGACGACGCGGCCCGGGCCCTGGCCGACACCATTGCCCGGCTTGAAACCGCCCTGCCCGCGCGGATCGGCGTCGCGATCCGCGACAGCGGGTCCGACTGGGGCTGGAGCCACCGCGACTCCGAACGGTTCCTGATGGCCAGCACCTTCAAGTCGGTGCTGTGCGGCGCCGTGCTCGATCGCGCCGACCGGGGGCTGCTGTCGCTGGGCGATGCGGTGGCGATCCCGCCCGAGGCGATCCTTGACTATGCCCCGGTGGCCGAGACCCATGTCGGCGGGACGATGACGCTTGGCGATCTCTGCCTCGCCGCTCTCGACATGAGCGACAACACCGCCGCCAATCTGCTGATCGACCGGCTGGGCGGCCCGCAGGAGGTGACGGCCTTCCTGCGCCGGATCGGCGATCCGGTGACGCGGCTCGACCGCACCGAACCCGGCCTGAACCTGTTCGACCCGGCCGATCCGCGCGACACCACCAGCCCCGCGGCGATGGCGGCGACCTGGCAGAGGCTGTTGCTGGGGGATGTGCTGTCGCCCGCCTCTCGGGCCCGCCTTGCGGACTGGATGAGCCATGGCTCGGTCACCGCGTCCCTGATCCGTGCCAGTACGCCGCCGGACTGGACGGTCTCGGACAAGTCGGGCGGCGGCAGGGACTATACCCGCAATCTGGTGGCGATGATCCAGGCCCCGGGCCGGGCGCCGGTCATCGTGGCGATCTATCTGTCCGATTGTCCCGCCGACTGGGCCACGCGCAACGCCGCTGTGGCCGAGATCGGAGCGGCGGTGATCGCGCTTCTGAAGACGCGCTAGGCGTCCTCGGGTCCGGCCGCGCGGCAGGCGGCCGGACATCCCGCCCGCATCAGTCCTTCGAGCGTTCGACGTAGGTGTTGTCGGCGGTGTTGATCACGATCCGGGTGCCGACATCGATATGGGGGGGCACCATCACCCGCACGCCGATATCGGTCATGGCGGGCTTGTAGCTCGACGAGGCGGTCTGCCCCTTCACCACCGGTTCTGTCTCGGCGACCTCGACGACCATCTTCTGCGGCAGTTCGATCGAGATCGGGTTGCCCTCGAAGGTCTGCAGGAAAACCCGCATCCCCGGCTGCAGGTAGGCCGCCGAGTCGCCGACCACGTCGGGATGCGCCGCCACCTGGTCGAAGCTCTCGGGGTTCATGAAGTGGAACCCTTCCGCGTCGTCGTAAAGGAAGTCGTATTCGCGCTCGTCGACATTGGCCTTTTCCACCTGTTCGGTGGTCTTCCAGCGCTCGGTGGTCTTCACGCCGTCCGAAATCCGGCGCATGTCGACCGACGTGGTGGGCGTGCCCTTGCCGGGATGGAAGTTCTCGGCCTTGAGAACGACGTAGAGCTGGCCATCCTTTTCGACGACGTTGCCCTTGCGGAGCGAGGAGGCGATGACTTTCACGGGGGTTTCCTTGTGGACGGTCTTGCTGCGGTATATCCGGCTGATCGGACACGGCCCTAGCCGAACTTGGCGCGAAATTCCAGAAGAAAGAAAGGCGCAGCGCATGACCGACACGCCCTGGTGGACCCCGACCCGGCATGCCGACCGCCGCCCGGCGCTGTTGGCGCGCAACCGCGTGCAGGCCGCGATCCGGGGTTGGCTGGCGGATCAGGATTTCGTCGAGGTCGACCCGCCGGCGCTGGTCATCAGCCCCGGCAACGAGGCGCATCTGCATGCCTTCGCGACCGAAGCCATCGGCACGGACGGGGGGACGCGGCGGATGTATCTGCACACCTCACCCGAATTCGCGATGAAGAAGCTGCTGGCCGCGGGCGAAACCCGGATCGCGGCCTTCGCCCATGTCTGGCGCAACCGGGAATGCGGGCCGCGCCACAGCCTCGAATTCACCATGCTGGAATGGTATCGCGCGGGTGAGGATTACACCCGGCTGATGGAGGACACCGCCCGGATGCTGCAACTGGCCTGCGAGGCGGCGGGCACAAGGCGGCTTTGCCATGACGGGCAGAACTGCGACCCCTTCGCGCCTGTCGAGCGGCTGTCGGTGGCGCAGGCCTTTGCCGATCATGCCGGGATCGACCTTCTGGCGACGCTTGCGCCCGGGGGCGGCACCGACCGCGACGGGCTTGCCGCCCAGACCGCTGCTGCCGGCATCGCCTTTGGCGCGGAGGACAGCTGGTCGGACATCTTCAGCCGGGTTCTGGTCGAGAGGATCGAGCCGCATCTGGGGCGCGGCCGGATCACCGTGCTCGACCGCTATCCGGCCGCCGAGGCGGCGCTGGCGCGGGCCTGCGCTGACGACCCGCGCGAGGCCGAGCGGTTCGAGGTCTATGCCTGCGGGGTCGAACTGGCCAATGGCTTCGGCGAGCTGACCGACCCCGCCGAACAGCGCCGCCGTTTCGAGGCCGAGATGGACGAGAAAGAGCGCGTCTATGGCGAGCGCTATCCGCTGGACGAGGATTTTCTTGCGGCGCTGGCGCTGATGCCGCCCGCCTCGGGCATCGCGCTTGGCTTTGACCGGCTGGCGATGCTGGCCACGGCCGCGCCGCGGATCGAGGACGTGCTCTGGGCTCCGGTGTCCTGACCCTCTCCGCTCGGTGCCGCGGTTCCAAACGCTGCGTCAAATTTTCTCCCGGCGCGAAACGGCTGGCCTTTTCATTCCGGGAAGCTATTCACCCTTTCGTGATGAGTTCCATTTTTTGAGGTCGCTGCAGTGAAATTTCGTTTCGTCGGACTGTTGTCCTGTGCCCTGGTCTTGTCGGTTTCCGCCTGTGCCAAACGCCCCGACGCCATCGCCCCCGCCCCGATGCCCGCCGGTATGTACGACAAGATGAGCTGCGCGAAGGCGCGCGACGAGCTGATGAAGGTCAATGCCGAGGTCGAAGAGTTGTCGCGCAAGCAATCGGGAGCCGCGACGGCCGATGCGATCGGCGTCTTCCTGATCCTGGTGCCGATGTCGACCCTTTCGGGCGGCGACAAGGCGGGCGATCTCGCGGCCGCCAAGGGCCGGAAACTGGCGCTGGAAGCGCGGCTCGAAAACTGCCGCTGACCGGCCGCCCGGCCCGGCGGGACTGCGGCCTGCCGGGTCAGCCTGTCTTTCGATCATTCCGCCGATCCGGGCCGGTTTCGGCACATCCGGTCTGGGACCGGGCGGCGTTTGGCGCTATCACGGGGCTTGGCCCCGACCTGCGCCCGGGGCGCGCGCCTGCGCCCGGCCGGACCCGGGTCGGGCGGAACGCGGCGCAGCGGATCGCGACAACAGGGCCCCGTGGAAAAGCGCAGCGCATCACCCTCCCCGACCGGCGACGCGGCGCCGACGCGCGCGCTTCGCGGCTTCGGGGCCGCGATCTGTCTGGCGATGGCCCTGGGCGGCGCCGGCCCGGGCACGGCGGCGCCGTCGGTCGAGATGCTCTCCTTTGCCGATCTCAAGGGCTGGGACACCGACAACCATGCCCAGGCGCTGGCCGCTTTCCGCGAAACCTGCCCCGACCTGCCAGATCCGCCCTGGACCGCGCTTTGTGCCCTGTCCGAACGGCAATCGAGCGCCCGGAGCTTCTTCGAGCTGTTTTTCCGGCCGGTCCTGATCGGCGGCGACAACCCGGCGCTGTTCACCGGCTATTTCGAGCCCGTGCTCAAGGCCGCCCGCGCCCCAGATGCCCGCTTTCGGTATCCGATCTACCGCCTGCCGCCCGACCTTCCCGCCGACCGGCCCTGGTTCTCGCGCCGCGAGATCACCGAAGGCGGGGTGCTTGACGGGCGCGGGCTGGAAATCGCCTGGCTTGAAGACCCGGTCGATGTGTTCTTTCTTCAGGTGCAGGGATCGGGTCGGCTGACCCTGCCCGACGGTGCCCTGCTGCGCGTCGGCTATGGCGGCAAGAACGGCCACGACTACCGCTCGATCGGCAAGGAGCTGGTCCGGCGCGGGGTCTATGAGGCGCATCAGGTCTCGGCCCGGGTGATCCGCGCCTGGGTCCGGCGCCATCCCGACGCGGGGGCGGACCTTCTTCTGCACAACCCGTCCTTTGTCTTCTTCCGCGAACTTGACGCGCTGCCGCCGGGCAAGGGGCCGCTCGGGGCGATGAACCGGCCGGTCACGCCGATGCGCAGCCTTGCGGTCGACCCCGCCTACGTGCCGCTGGGCGCGCCGGTCTGGATCGAAAAGGGCGGGCGGCATCCCTTGCACCGGCTGATGGTCGCGCAGGACACCGGCTCGGCGATCAAGGGGGCGCAGCGAGCCGACATCTTCTATGGCACCGGCGCGGGTGCCGGGCGGCTGGCGGGCGAGGTGCGCGATCCGGGCCGGATGGTGGTGCTGCTGCCGATCGACCTGGCGCTTGCGCTCTTGCCCGGAGGCTGAGCCTTGCGTCGTCGCCGCCTCAGCCGCGAGGACCGCGCAGTTTGGGACGAGGTCGCGCGCCGGGTTCGCCCGATGCGCGAAGCAGCCCCCGACCCTGTGCCCGACACGGCACCGCCCGCGCCGGTCCCCGCCCCGCCGCTCAAGGCAGCGGCGGCGCCGCTGGCACCGTTCCGGCTGGGCGCGAAGGCGCCCTCCCCGGCCGCCGCGCCCGACCCGGCCCCGGCCGCGATCCGCATGGACCGCAAGGCGTTTTTGCGGATGAAGGGCGGCAAGCTCGACCCCGAGGCGCGGATCGACCTGCATGGCATGACGCTCGCCGAGGCGCATCCGGCGCTGATCGGGTTCATCCTGCGCAGCCAGGCCGAGGGGCGGCGTCTGGTTCTGGTGATTACCGGCAAGGGGCGCGGCACGGAATGGGAGCCGGCCTTTGCCGACCGGCGCGGGGTCTTGCGGCGGCAGGTGCCGCACTGGCTGCAGCAAGCGCCGCTGACCGGCGCGGTGCTGCAGGTCACGCCTGCCCACCGCAAGCATGGCGGCGAGGGCGCCTTCTACGTCTATCTGCGGCGCCCCCGCTAGGCGGGATCAGAGGATATAGCGGGTCATGTCGGCTGATCTGGTCAACTCGCCCAGGTTCTTCTCGACGAAATCCGCATCGACCCGCACGCTGTCGCCGCCCCGGTCGGGCGCGGTGAAGCTGAGTTCCTCGAAGACCCGTTCCATCACCGTGTAAAGCCGCCGCGCGCCGATATTCTCGACGCTCTCATTGACCTCGGCTGCGACCTTGGCCAGCGCCGCGATGCCGTCTTCGGTGAACTCGACGGCGACATTCTCGGTACCCATCAGCGCGGTGTATTGCCGGGTCAGGGCGTTGTCGGTCTCGGTCAGGATGCGGACGAAATCGCCCTCGGTCAGTGCGCGCAGTTCCACCCGGATGGGCAAGCGGCCCTGCAATTCGGGCAGCAGGTCCGAAGGCTTGGCGATATGGAACGCACCCGAGGCGATGAAGAGGATATGGTCGGTCTTCACCGGCCCGTATTTGGTCGAAACGGTCGTGCCCTCGATCAACGGCAAGAGGTCGCGCTGCACGCCCTCGCGGCTGACATCGGCGCCGCGCATGTCGGACCGGGCGCAGACCTTGTCGATCTCGTCGAGGAAGACGATGCCGTTTTCCTGCACCGCCTCCAGCGCGGTCCGGTTCACCGTCTCATCGTCCAGCAGCTTGTCGGCCTCTTCCGAAATCAGGATCTCGTAGCTCTCGGCGACGGTCATCCGCTTCTTGACGGTGCGCCCGCCGAAGGCCTTGCCGAAGAGATCGCCCAGCGACATCATCCCCTGCTGTCCCTGCCCCGGCGCCATGCCCGGAAGCTCCATCCCCTGCAGGGGGTTCGAGGTGTCCGCGATCTCGAGCTCGATCATGGTGTCGTCAAGCTCGCCCTTCTTCAGCTTGGTGCGGAACATCTCGCGGGTCTGCTGGCGCGCGTCCGATCCGGCGATGGCGGCGATCACCCGGTCCTCGGCGGCCTTGTAGGCGGCGGCCTTGACGTCCTCGCGCATCCAGTCGCGGGTCTGCACCAGCGCGATATCGACCAGATCGCGCACGATCTGTTCCACGTCGCGCCCGACATAGCCGACTTCGGTGAACTTGGTCGCCTCGACCTTGATGAAGGGCGCCCGGGCCAGCCTGGCCAGACGGCGCGAGATCTCGGTCTTGCCGACGCCGGTCGGGCCGATCATCAGGATGTTCTTGGGATAGACCTCCTCGCGGAGGTCGTCGGCCAGCTGCTTGCGCCGCCAGCGGTTTCGCAGCGCGACCGCGACCGCGCGCTTGGCATCGCTCTGGCCGATGATGAACCGGTCGAGTTCCGAGACGATTTCGCGGGGGGTCAGGTCGGTCATCGGGAAATGGTCTCCACCGTCAGGTTGCCGTTCGTGTAGACGCAGATATCGGCCGCGATCGCCATCGCCCTGCGGGCGACGTCTTCGGCCGAAAGCTCGGTATTTTCCATCAGCCCCCGGGCCGCGGCCAGCGCGTAGTTGCCGCCCGATCCGATGGCGGCCACGTCGAATTCGGGGGCAAGCACGTCGCCCGCGCCGGTGATCACGTAAAGCTCGGCCCCGTCGCTGACGATCAGCATGGCCTCGAGCTTCTGCAGGTACTTGTCGGTGCGCCAGTCCTTGGCCAGCTCGACCGCGGCGCGCTGAAGCTGGCCCGGGGTTGCCTGCAGCTTGGCCTCCAGCCGTTCCAAGAGTGTGAAGGCATCGGCCGTCGATCCGGCGAACCCCGCGACGACATCATAGCCGCCGGGCGACAGGCGGCGCACCTTTCGGGCGGTGCCCTTGATGACGGTCTGGCCCAGGCTGACCTGACCGTCGCCGGCGATCACCACCTGTCCGCCGCGGCGGACGCCGATGATGGTGGTCCCGTGCCATCCGGGAAACTCGGTTTTCGACATGCCGTTCTCCTGCGATTTCCGGGTCCGATATATGCGCGCGATGCTGCCCCACAAGCCGGGCACGAAAAAGGGGCGCCGGGGCGCCCCTTTGTCTCAGTCGGGATCTGGCGGATCAGACCGACTCGTGGATCCAGTTCTGCAGCGCGGCCTTGGGCGCGGCGCCGATCTTGCTGGAAATGACTTGCCCGTCCTTGAACAGGAAGAGCGCAGGGATGCCGCGTACGCCCAGCTGGGCCGGGCTGGTCGGGTTGTCGTCGACATTGACCTTGACGATCTTCACCTTGCCTTCCAGCTCGACCGACAGCTCTTCCAGGGCCGGGCCGATCTGCTTGCAGGGGCCGCACCATTCGGCCCAGAAATCGACGACGACGGGAATGTCGGACTGGCGCACCTCGGCGTCGAAGGTGTCGTCCGTGACGGCATGGGTGGGCATCTGGGTCTCTCCTTGGAACCTGGGATCGAGGCCGGAAGGTAAGGACCGCGACCCTGAGCGTCAAGCCAGCCCCGCCCGGGCCAGCGCCGCCTGGCCCAGCTCTCGCGGGATCGTCATCAGCCTGCCCGTCCCGGTCCACAGAACCGCCGTCTCGATCTCGCGCCCGGGATAGATCTGCGCCAGCGCCACGGCATAGGCGCCCAGCTGGCGCAAGATGCCCTCGGGCGTGTCTTCGGGGCGGTATGGCACGATGGCGTTGGTCTTGAAATCGACCGCGGTGACCCGGCCGGGCGCAAGGATCAGCCGGTCGACCGTGCCGCTCAGCCGCCCGTGGCCCAGGGGGGCGGTCAGCGGAACCTCGGCCAGCGTGCCGGGCGCGAAGACCGGCGCCAGATCGGGCCGCGCCATCAGGGCCGCGGCCTCGTCGGCAAGGGCCGGGATCGCGGCCTCGGGCGCGGGCGGGTCGGCCGCGGTCAGAAGCGCGCGGGCCAGCGTCGGGCGGTCGGCCGGATCGGTGCCCGGCAGATGTTCCAGCAGAAGATGCATCCAGGTGCCCCGGGCGCGGACATCCCCGGCCTCGGCCGGTGCGGGCGCATCGCCCGGCAGGGCCTTGGCGCCGCCCAGATCCGAGGGCGACAGCGGTTGCGGCGGCCGGTCGGGGCGCGGGGCCTCGCGGAGCGCCCAGTCGGGCAGCGCGATCTCGGGCTGGTCCGTTTCGGGCGCGACCGCGATCCGCTCTCCGGGCCAGAGCCCGCGTTCATAGCGCAGCCCCTCGCCGAAACCGAAATCATGCGGCACCGGCCCCAGCGCCTCGGTGCCGCGACGGATGCGGCTGTACCAGTCGCTGCCATCCTTCGCGAGCTTTCCAGCCGCCGCCACGATCAGCCATTGCTCGGCCCGGGTCATCGCAACGTAAAGCAGGCGCGAGCGTTCCTCTTCCTCGCGCTGCACCCGCGCGGCATGGGCGGTCGCCAGCGCCTCTGGCCGCTCGTCCGATCCGGTCTTCCAGGCGGGCAGGCCGTTTTCCAGCGTATAGATCTGGTCGCGGATGGTGACAGTGCGCTGCGCCGTATGCGGCAGGATCACCACCGGCGCTTCGAGCCCCTTGGCGCCATGCACCGTCATCACCCGGATCCGCCGTCCCGCCGCATCGAGCTGGCGTTTGATCTCGACCTCGCCACTCGACAGCCAGGCCAGGAACCCGGTCAGCGAGGGCACCTCGGTCGTCTCATAGGCCAGTGCCTGGGTCAGCAGCGCGTCGATCCCGTCCTCGGCCTCCTGCCCGAGCCGTGCCACCAGTCTGCGGCGGCCGTCATGGCGGGTCAGGATGCGTTCGACAAGGTCATAGGGGCGCAGGAAATCGGCCTCGTCCAGCAGCGCCTGCAGCACCGGAACCGTCTCTGTTCCGGCCTGATCCGCGTGTCGAAGCGCCTGCCAGAGATAGCCCTTGCGTGGTGCCGCCAGCCGGAACAGCGCATCCTCCGACCAACAGAACAAGGGCGAGCGCAGGGCCGAGGCCAGCGACAGGTCATCCTCGGGCAGCGCCAGGAAGGACAAAAGCGCGGTCAGGTCGCGCACCGCAAGCTCGCCGCCGATCTTCAGCCGGTCGGCGCCCGCCACTTCCAGCCCCTCTGCCTTGCAGGCGCGGATGATCTCGTGAAACAGATCCGTCCGGCTTTGCACCAGGATCAGGATGTCGCCCTCATGGATCGGGCGGCGGCCCCCGCCCTTGGCGGCGACGGTCTCGCCCCGGTCGATCATCGCGCGGATTTCGCCCGCCACCTGCCGCGCCAGCCGCACGCTGTGATGCGAGGCGCCCAGCATGTCGACCGGATCGGCCCAATGGCCCAGATCGGCGGCCTCGCTATCCTCGACCACGGGCCAGATATCGACCCGGCCGGGCAGGTCGGCATGAAAGGCGCGGTGCCGCATCTCGCGGTCCAGCCCGGCGCGGGCGCCTTCGGGGAAGGTCCGGTCGACCACGCCAAGGATCGCCTCGGACGAGCGGAACGAGTATTCCAGCGTCAGGTTCAGAAGGCCCCGGTCGACATTTTCCAGCCGGTCGCGGAACAGCGCGCGCATCCGGTCGAAGCCCTCGGGATCGGCGCCCTGGAAGGAATAGATCGACTGTTTCTTGTCGCCGACGACGAAGATCGTGCGCTCGACCCCGCTGCGCGCGCCCTCGCCCGCGGTGAATTCCTGCGCCAGAAGCTCGATCACCTGCCATTGCACCGGGCTCGTGTCCTGCGCCTCATCGACCAGGATATGATCGAGCCCGCCATCGAGCCGGAACAGCACCCATTGCGCGACGCCCGGATCGGTCAGCAGATCGCGCGCCTTCAGGATCAGGTCGTCGAAATCGAGCCAGCCCTGCAGCTGTTTGCGCGCCGCATAGGCGGGCAGGAAGGCTTCGGCAAAGCGGTGGAGCGCCAGCGTCCGCTCGGCCGCATCCAGCGCCAGCCGCCGGGGCCGCGCGGTCTCGACCCGGATCATAAGGTCTTCCAGCGGCGCCAGATCTGGGCCAAGCGCCATCCGTACCGCCTTGGTAGGAAAAGACCCTGTCTTGGCCGAAAACGGCTGTTTTGCGGCGGTGCCGGTCAGCAGGATATCCTCCAGCCCGATCAGCAGGGCACGGTCGGCGCCGCCGAGATTCAGCGCGTCAAGCTTGGCGGCGGCGGTCTGATCGGTCTTGCCGCCTCCGGCCAGCGCGGATTTCAGCCGGGTCAGCAGCCCCTCTTCGGTCCCGGTGAAGACGCCGCGCAGCAGGACCGCGCTGTCCTCATCGGCGGAAAGGCCGAAGCTTTTCCAGATCGCGCCCGGGTCGGCGGTGGCCGGAAACCGGTCGCGATGGCTGGCGATCTCGGCGGTCAGTGCATCGAGCTCGGCATCGGTGTGAAACCGCGCCAGATCGGCAAAGCGACCGGCCTCAGGACCCTCGGCCAGCGCATCGACCAGCTCGGCCCGCAGGCGGCGGGCGCTGCGGTCGTCCATCTCGACGAATTGCGGCGAGACCCCGGCCTCGAGCGGAAACCGCCTCAGAAGCCCCGCGCAGAAGGAATGGATGGTCTGGATCTTCAGCCCGCCCGGCGCCTCGATGGCGCGCGCGAACAGGCGTCTTGCCTCGCGCAGGGTGTCCTCGCCGATGGCGGTCTCGACGCCCAGCTCGTGCAGAGCCTGCCGCAGATCGGCATCGGCCAGCATCGCCCAGCCGCCCAGCCGGTCGAACAACCGGTTCTGCATCTCGCCCGCGGCGGCCTTGGTATAGGTCAGGCACAGGATGCGCTGCGGCGGCACCCCCGCCAGCAGAAGCCGTGCCACCCGGTCGGTCAGAACCCGGGTCTTGCCAGAGCCCGCATTGGCCGACAGCCAGACAGACCCCGACGGGTCGGCGGCCTGGATCTGCCGTTCGCTCGCCTCGTTCCGGGTCATCCCACATCCTCCGGTTCCGGCGGATCGGTCTCGTCCCATTCGCCAAAGCGCGACAGCAGGTCGTAATCGGTGATGTCGCTGCGTTTCTGGATCCGGTTGCGGGCGGTATAGCCCTGGTCCGGGCGGGCATAACGGTCGATCAGGCGCCCGAGCTCGGCCCAGCTGCGCGCCACCAGATCGTCGTCAAGCCAGTTGGTCACGGTCTTCGGCGGCTGGCCGAGGCCGATATAGGTGACGTGATCGACGGGCGCGGCCGGGATCTCCTCGAAGCCGCCGCGTTCTGCAATGCAGGCCTCCAGCAGCAGCTGCTTGTCGAAGGCTTCCATCGCCTTCAGGCTGGGCGGCGTGCCGGTCTTGTAATCATAGACGATGAGACGCCCATCGGGGCGGCGGTCGATCCGGTCGGCCTGCGCGGTGAGTGTGAAGCCGCTGTCCAGCCGTGCCGCGCCCGGGCGTTCGCGGGCGATGCAGGCGGCCTCGGCCTGACGTCGCGCCTCGTCGCGCAGAAAGCTCTCGGCTGCGCGCCCGAGCCGTGCCCGCCAAAGCGCGCGGGCCGCGGGCCAGGGCGCCTCGGTCGCGAGAACCTCATCGGCGATGGCCATCAGATCTGCCCGGGCGCGGGCCGGATCGGGGTCGATGGGCCGGTCCAGAAACCGCTCCATCACCTTGTGGAGGACCGTGCCCCGCAGCGGCGCATCGGCGCTGCGCACCAGCGGATCGAGGCGCTTCAGCCGCAGGATATGGCGGGCATAGACGGCATAGGGATCGCGGATCAGCCGTTCGACCGCGGTCACGGACAGCCGCTCGGGGCGGCGGTCGAGCGGCGGCCGGGGCGAGGGCCGGCGCACGGCGGGCAGCGGCGTCGCGGGCCGGTCGAGCGCCTGCGCCATGTCAAGCCAGTTCCGGCCCCGCGCGCGCATTGCGGCCAGCGCCTCGGGGCCGCCATTGCCGCCCAGTCCGTCCATCAGGTTGGTCAGCCGGTTCAGCCAGCGCGCGGGCACGGTCTGGGCCTCGGCCGTGCGGATCGCGCGTGAGATCATCACTTCGGGGGCGCAGATCGCCTGCTGGAAGTCATGCGCGGCCAGCCCGATCTGGCGTTCGGGCAGCAACAGGCCCGCCTCGGCCCGCATCTGCCGGTTCAGCCAGGGGTCGGGCGGCGGGGTCTCGGGCCAGGTGCCCTCGTTCAGCCCGGCGAGGATCACCAGATCGGCGCCCTGAACGCGGGCTTCGAGCGTGCCCCAGATCATCACCCCGGGATGCGGCTCGACCGCGCTGCGCACGGTGCCGTCGCGCAGGACCGAGTCGAGCAGCGCCGAAAAATCGCCGGGGGTCATCTCGCCGCCCGCGTCGGCCTCGTCGGCCAGCAGGTCCAGCGCGGCGCGTGACTGCGCACCCGCCTCCTCCAGCCAAAGCGCGCCGGGGTCGGTGCTGCCGGGACCAGCGGCGAGGGTTTCGCAGGCCGCACGGTGGCGCGCGACATGGGCTGAAAGCGGCTCTGTTCCGGCCCGATCCACGTCCTCCAGCGCTGCGGAAAGCCAGTTGGCCCAGGCCTCGCGCCCGTCCTCGCTGCCCGCCGCCCAACCGATCAGCGCGTGACCATCTGGGAAGGCCGGACCATTCCGGCGCAGATGAAGTTCAAGTTCGCGGGTCCAGCGCAGGTGATCGGCGCGCAGGCCCGGGCTTGAGGCGGTCAGCGGATGCTTGAGCAGCGCCAGCAGCGTCTCGACCGTCAGCGGCCGCCCGAACAGCGCCGCGACCTGTCGCAGGAACCGCCCCGGCGGCGACAGCGGCAGCGGCATGCCCGCGCTGTCGTCGGGCCGGATGCCCCAGCGGTCGAGCGCGGCGGTCACCTGCCGGGTCAGGGTCCGGTCGGGGGTGACCAGTGCTGCGCTTTGCCCGTCCTCGGCGGCCCGGCGCAGCCGCAACGCGATGGCCAGCGCCTCGGCGCGCGGCGAAGGCGCCTCGATCAGGGTCAGCCCCCCTGTGGCCCGGTCAAGGTCGGTCAGCCGGGGCCCGTCTTCCATCCACTGATCGGTGACAGGCGCGGGCCGGAGTGCGAGCGAGACCAGACGATTGCGCGGCGGGCACGGGGCGGGCGTGCCGACCCAGGGCGCAACCGCCTCGGGGGCCAGCCCCATGTCATCGAGAATTCGGAGAAAGCGGAACTGGGGATGGTCCTCGGCGGCCAGCGCGTCGTCCAGGCCTTCCCAGATCGCGGCGGGCATGTCGAAGTCGAAGCCCGGCAACACGGCGGCACCCTGGGGCAGACCGGCGACCGTCCTGAGGAACAGCGCGGTCGCGCCGCGCGACCCGGTCGTGCCCGCGACGATGACGGGATGGCGGGGCGGATCGGCGCGCCAGCGCGCGGCAAGCCGTTCGACCGCCAGCCGCTGGCGGGCGCCGGTGCCGGGCCGGTCCGAAAGGTCGGCGCCAAGCCAGTCCTCGACCAGCGTCAGGAATTGCCGCGCCCGCGCCCAATGCGCCGAGAGGTTCCCGACATCGAGCTGGTGCAGGACGCGGGGCGGCACGCCCTCGGTTTGCATTTCGTCCAGCAGCGCGGCCAGACTGTCGGCCAGATCGAAGGCCGAACTGCGCGCCGCCAGATCGGGGGCGCGGTCCAGCAGAGCGCGGACCAGTTGCGCCAGTTCCAGCCGCCGCCGAAGCGGCGAAACGGGCGCGGGCAGATCGGCGAGGATCGGATGGCGGGAAAGCTCGGCCACCAGCCGGATGCGCGGCAGCAGACGCGGCGGCCCGGCCTGGAAAAGGGCGGTCAGACGCCGCCGCATGCGTTCGGTATTGACCCAGATCTCGACTTCGGCCCAGGCCTCGGGCGAGGCACCGGACAGTCTCTGTTCCAGCCCGATCAGCAGCTCGCGCGGGAAGTCCGCGCCGGGCGGCAGGCCATAGAGGCGGGGCGCTGGGCCCTCAAGCATCGGTCTGCCCCGCCAGCAGCGCCTCGGCCTCGGCGATCCCGCCGGGGTGGCCCACATCGCACCATCCGCCGGGATGCAGAACGCCGAAAAGCCGCCCCTCGGCCAGCATCCGGTCCCAGAGCCGGTTCAGCGAAAAGACCGGCTCGGGGATCTCGGCCAGCCCGTCGGTCCTGAGGATCTGAGCGCCCGAATAGACGGCGCCCGGGCCACGGGTCAGGCGGCCGTCGGCATCGGTCAGGAAATCGCCCGTCCCGGCGTGACCGGTCGCGCGGCCGCGCGGGATCAGCAGCAAAAGCCCGTCCATCCGGGCCGGGTCCCAGGCGGCGGCCAGCGTGGCCAGCGGGTTCGGCCCGGTCCAGACCGCGTCGCTGTTCAGCGTGAAGACGGGCTCTTCGCCCAGCAGCGGCAGCGCATGGCGCAGCCCGCCGCCGGTATCGAGGATCTGAGGGTCCTCGCGCAAGACCGCAATGCCGTGGCGTCCGACCAGATGGCTCTCGATCTGCCCGGCGCGGTAATGCGCGTTCACGACGATGCGGTTCAGCCCGGCGCCTTCGGCCAGCGCCAGCGCATGGTCGATCAGCGGCCGCCCTGCCACCTCGATCAGCGGCTTGGGCCGGTCGTCGGTCAACGGTCGCATCCGGGTGCCGAACCCGGCGGCGAACAGCATCAGGGCCGTCGGGCGCATCGGCTTTCGATCCTGGCAAGGCGGTCGGGGTCGGGCGGCGGCAGCAGCTGAAGCGTGCGGTCGCGCAGTTCGGCCAGCGCCGGGTGGTCGAGATCGGTCATCAGATGCGCCCAGACACGGGGCATCAGCCGCAGATAGCCGGGTTTGCCGTCGCGCAGGCACAGCCGGGCGAAAACGCCCAGGATGCGCAGGTTGCGCTGGGCGCCGGTCAGGGCGTAGGCGCGGGCGAAGGCGTCGGGGTCGCTTCCGGTGCGGGCGACGTACCGCGCGCGCATCCGGGCCTGAAGCGCCGGGGGCACGTCGCGGCGCGCGTCTTCCAGAAGCGACACCAAATCGTAGGCGGGATGGCCCACGCGTGCGTCCTGAAAATCGAGAAGCCCGACCCGGGCGGCGCCGCTGCGGTCGGGCAGCCAGATCAGGTTTTCCGCGTGATAGTCCCGCAGGATCAGCACCGAGGGCGGTGCGGTGGACTCCAGCAGGGTCCCGATCGTCGCGCGAAAGGCCGCGATCTCTGCCTCGGGCGCGGGCCTGCCAAGCCCGGTCAGGTACCACTGGAACGGGAGGCAGGCCAGATCGGCCATGGTCTCGGCGTCATAGGCGGCGAGGCCCGCAGGCGGGGCCGCGCGGTGCAGATCGGCCAGCAGGTCGGTCGCGGCAGCGTAAAGCGTGTCTTCCGGTCGGGGATCGTCGGTAAGCACCCGGGCGAACAGGGCGTCGCCCAGATCCTCGAGCAGCAAAAAGCCCTGCGCCGCGTCCTCGGCCAGGATCGCGGGGGCCGACAGGCCAAGCCCGGTCAGGTGGCGCGCGATGGCGATGAAGGGGCGCACATCTTCGCCGCGCGCCGGATCGGCATCCATCAGCACGGCGGTCTCTGTCCCGCGCGTCAGCCGCTCGTAACGGCGGTTCGAGGCATCGCTTGCAAGGGGCGCACGGCGGGCCTCGGCCCATCCGGCGCGGGCGAGGAAATCGGCGCAGGCAGTGTCACGCATCGGGGTCGTCTTTTGCGGCAAGGAAGGACAGGCGGTCGGCCCAGGACGGGTCGGCCGAAACGAGATCGAGCGTCCGGGCGGTTTCGGACGGGCCGGGGCCGAAGGTCAGGCGCAGGGCGTCTGCCGGGGCCAGATCGCCCAGCCGGTCGGGCCATTCGATCAGGCAAAGTGCCAGGTCGAACGCCTCGTCAAGCCCAAGTTCCAGCACCTCGTGGGGATGGCCCAGCCGGTAAAGATCGGCATGCCAGATCTCGAACGGCCCGGCTTCGTAGGTCTGGACCAGGGTGAAGGTCGGTGAGGGCACGTCTTCGGGCGGCAGCCCGGCGCGGGTCTGCGCCGCCTGGATCAGCGCGCGGGCGAAGGCGGTCTTGCCCGCCCCGATCGGCCCGTCGAGCAGCAGCGTGTCGCCCGCCCCCAGAGCCGCCGCCAGCCGGTCGGCCAGGGCGCGGGTCTGGGCCTCGGCGGCCAGCGAAAGGGAAAGACGGGTTCCGGACATGGGCGCATGTTTAACGCCTGCCCGAGGCCCCGCAAGTCGGATCAGCCCATCGAGGCGCGCGGCACCGGGCGGGCGCCCGCCGTATCGGCCTGGCTCGCGGCGCGGAACTCGACCATCATGCAGCCGCCCGCGACCGGTTTGAGGAAACAGTCGAGCCGCCGGCCGTCGCGGCGGATCAGCTCGCAGCTCCAGGCTTCGCGCTGGCGGATGCGGTGCGACAGGTCGGCCGCGGCCTCGGATTGAGTCAGCAGGCATTGCGCCTGCCATTTCGCCGTGGCTCCGGCGATATCGGTGGTACCCATCACCAGGCGCGGGTCCTCGCCCCAAAGCTCGGCATAGGCGCTGTTCGACAGGGTCAGGACCCCGGCGCTGGAAAACACCACGATGGCCTCGGGCAGCGAGTCGATGACCGCCTGCCCGGTCTCGATCTCGCCGCGGAAGCGGCGGGTCATCGACATTTCGGTGCTGATATCCTCGAACAGGAAGGCCACGGCGCCGTCGGGATGCGGCCGTCCGGTGACCCGGTAGACCTGCCCGCCGGGCAGGGTCCAGGTGTCGGAATAGACGCCGTCGCTGGCATCGCGTTCCAGCCGCAGGATCTGTTCGCGCCAGGACCGGTAATTCTTGGGCTCGGGCATCATCCGGGTTTCGCGCAGCCGGTCGAGCACGTTCAGAAGCGTGGGCCGTCCGGTCAGGAATTCGGGCTCGAGGTTGAAAAGCTCGGACATGGCGGGATTGAACAGCACCAGTTCGCGCTTGCGGTTGAAGACGGCCAGACCGATGGGCAGTTCGGCAAAGGTCTTTGTCAGGGTCTGAACGAAATTCCGCAGCGCGGTCTCGGCCCGGACGGTGGCATCGGCCGGAAGTGCGAAATGCAGCGAGGCGCCATGGGCCTCGACGGCCACACAGTCGAACCAGCGCTCGCGGCCAGTCCCGGTGCCAGTGTCGATGGCCTGACGGTGCGGCGCGCCCGGTTCCCCCTTGGGTTGTGAAAACAGGACCGGCAGCGGCCAGACGATCTGGCCCTTGTCATGGCGGCTGCGCACGATGTCGAGATAGGCGCTGTTGGCCCAGGCCACGCCTCCCTTGTCGTCCTGCTGCCAGGCCGGGGTCGGCATCGCTTCGACCACATCGCGGAGCGTGGCCAGTTCCGCGGTCAGCGCGGCCAGGCTCTGGGCGTCGGTCAGGCCCGCATCCTCGTTGAAGCGCGGCATCTGCAGGGTCAGGCGGATCACCCCGTCAAGCCAGGTCGCGGTCAGTTGCGCCTCGCCCCCGGCTTCGGTCAGAAGGGCCGAACCGTCCTTGGGCAACCGCTCCATTCGTTCGGGAAAACCGGGGAAACGCGGCACGATCAGGGCGCAGAACCGCTGCCAGTCGGTCAGGCCCTTGGGGCCGCCTGCCAGAAACCGGCGCCCGTCCGGCGTGGCATCCACCAGATGTTCTCCATCGAAGAGAAACACCATGCTGTTTCTGGACTCGGCGCCCGGGGACGGGGCCCGGCGTGGAATGAATGGCAAAAGGAACACGGCCACCAGTGCGCTGATCAGGGATACGCCCGCAAGAACCAGCGCAGAGTTCAAGTCGATGTCCATGGTGCGGGCGGTGCTCCTTTAGCCAGTTTGTTCAGTAAAACGTCATCTTGGTTAAATTCCAGTTAACTCAACGTATGCGTGTGCGGGATGTGGCGGTCTCAGGCTTCGATCGGAGTGTTCTCTCCCAGAGCCGCCAGCTGTGCCTCGGCGCTGACGCCGATCTTGGAGGCGGACCATTCGACCTCGACCACCGCGCCGCGCTGATCGGACCGTTCCGAGGTCAGCATCGGGTCGCGCCCGTTGGCAAAGCTCAGCCTCGCGCCCGAGCGTTCCAGCAGCGTCTTGGCGATGAAAAGCCCAAGCCCCATGCCTTCGTATTCGGGGCGCTTCTTCTGATGTTCGGAGCTTTTGCGCATCCGCACGAACGGATCGCCGATGCGGCCCAGCAGATGCGAGGGATAGCCCGGCCCGTCATCCATGATCCGCACGCTGATTTCGTCCTGGGTCCATTGCGCCACGACCCAGACCCGGCTTTCGGCGAAATCGACGGCGTTCTGGATGAGGTTCCTCAGCCCGTGGATCACTTCGGGGCGGCGGTAGATCACCGGCATCCGCGGGCTGCCGCCATGAATCGGATCGAAACTGAAGATGATCTCCTTGCCGCGATCCAGATGCGGTTCGGCCGCCTCGTCGATCACCGCCTTCAGCGGCGCGGTATGCATGTGCAGGTCGTCCTTGCCGGCGCGGCCCATCGAGCGCAGGATATCGCGGCAGCGGTCGGCCTGTTCGCGCAGCGTCTCGATGTCCTCGCGCAGGCCCGGCTTGTCCTCGACCTCGTCCAGCAGTTCCGAACTGATCAGCTTGATCGTGGCCAGCGGCGTGCCCAGCTCATGCGCGGCGGCGGCAACCACGCCGCCCAGATCGGTCAGCTTCTGCTCGCGCGCCAGTGCCATCTGCGTTGCCACCAGCGCATCGGTCATCTTGTTCATCTCGGATGTCACGCGGTCGGCATAAAGCCCGAGGAACGAGATCCCGATCACCAGCGCGGCCCAGAAGCCGAACAGGAAAAGATGCGGCAGCCGCTGGATTTCGCCCGACGCATCGACCAGGGGCACATGGTAGAAGGTCATCAGCGTGATCAGCGCGAAGGCGGTATGGGCGATGAACAGCGTCGACATCCGCCCCAGCGCCGTGGCCGAGATGGTGACCGGCGTCAGCAACATCAGCGCGAAGGGGTTGTTCAACCCGCCGGTCAGGAACAGCAGGGCCGACAGCTGCACCACGTCGAACAGGAGCGTCAGCATCGCCTCGTTTTCAGACAGGCGCCGGTTCTCGGGATAGATCGCGACCGCGATCACGTTGGCCAGCACGCTGGCGCCGACGACCAGCAGGCACAGCCCCAGATCCAGCTGGATGTGGAAATAGAGAATGGCCACCGCGATGGCGACGACCTGGCCCGCGATGGCGGCCCAGCGCAGAAGGATCAGGGTCCGCAGGCGGATCCAGTTGCTGCGCTCGGTCGGCGGCAGCAGGCCGGTTGCGATATCGGACATCGGACCCCCAGGTTCAGGCTTTCCCCTTGTTAATCGCGGCACGAGGGCCGATCAATGCGCTAACCGCAGGGGGACGGACGGCAAGGGAGGCACGCATGAGACGCTACATTCTGGCAGGCGCGGCCGTGGCGCTTCTGGCGGCGGTCGCGGTGCCCGCGCTTTTCATCTGGGGGCCCTGGGCGCCCGAGGACCGGTTCGCGGCCTGCCGCAGCGGCGGTCCCCGGCCCGGCCTGTCGGAACTGGGCGGCCCCTTTGCCCTGACCGACCAGACCGGCGCCCTCCGGACCGAAGCCGACGTGATCGAAGGCCCGACGCTGATCTATTTCGGCTATACCTTCTGCCCGGATGTCTGCCCGTTCGACAATGCCCGCAATGCCGATGCGGTCGATTTGCTGGAAACCCGCGGCTATGACGTGCGGCCGGTCTTCATTTCGGTCGACCCTGCCCGCGACACGCCCGAGGCGCTGGCGGCTTTCGCCGCGATGATGCATCCGCGGATGCTGGCCCTGACCGGCACGCCCGATCAGGTGCAGGCGGCCAGCCGCGCCTACCGCACCTTCTTTCGGATCCGTGACCCCGAGGACCCCTATTACCTGATCGACCATTCGACCTTCACCTACCTCGCCTTCCCGGAAACGGGCGTGGTCGAGGTTTTCGACCGGGATACCACGCCCGAGGACATGGCCGCGCGGGTCGCGTGCTTTGTCGACAACGGCGCGGGAAAGCCATGACAGGGAACGAGTTAAATTGACCCTGCCCTGTTAACATTCTAGAACGTCCGGAATATTACGCTCACCAGGAGGGTGTCGCATGGCTGAGCAGGAGTATGAAATCGGGGACGACCCGTCGCTGTTGATCGTTGACGACGACGAACCGTTTCTCCGGCGTCTCGCGCGGGCAATGGAAAAGAGGGGGTTCCAGCCCGAAATGGCCGAGACGGTCGCTGCCGGAAAGGCCATCGCCTCGGCGCGGCCCCCGGCCTATGCCGTGGTCGACCTGCGGCTGGAGGATGGCAGCGGGCTCGACGTGGTCGAGACCCTTCGCGAAAAGCGTCCCGATGCCAAGATCGTGGTGCTGACCGGCTATGGCGCCATCGCCACCGCCGTCGCCGCGGTCAAGATCGGCGCGACCGACTACCTGTCGAAGCCGGCCGATGCCAATGACGTCACCGCCGCCCTTCTGTCGAATGGCGAGGCGCTGCCGCCGCCGCCCGACAATCCGATGTCGGCCGACCGCGTGCGCTGGGAGCATATCCAGCGGGTCTACGAGCAATGCGACCGCAACGTTTCGGAAACCGCGCGGCGGCTGAACATGCACCGCCGGACGCTGCAGCGGATCCTGGCCAAGCGCAGCCCGCGGTAAGACCGGCGGCTCGGGTCGGGCTCAGATCCCGACCTGCGGCCCCGCCGCGTGCCGCAGCCAATTGATGAAGGCGCGCAGCCGCGGGGCATGGTGTCCCGGCCGGGTCACGATGTGATAGCCGAGCCCCTGAGAGTCCTGCTCGAACAGCGCGGCCAGCCTGCCTGCGGCCAGATCGTCCTCGACCAGGGTGATCGGCTGGATCGACAGCCCGTACCCGGCGCGCGTCGCCGCCAGCGACAGGCCGGTCGTCGGGAAGGACGTCGCGCGCACCCGCTTCCAGCTCAACCCCGCGCTTTCCGCCCAGAGCGCCTGTTCCGGGGAATCCTGCGCCGTCAGCCAGGTGAAGCGGGTCAGCTCGGCGAAGCTTCCGGGCCGGGGATCGCCCGCCAGCTCGGGCGTTCCGACGACCACGAACCGGGTACTTGTCAGCGGGTTGGCCTCAAGCCCCGGCCATGCGCCGGACCCGTAGCGGATCGCCAGGTCATAGCCTCCAGTCCGCAGATCGACCAGCGCGGTCGAGGGGATCAGGGCCAGCTCGATATCGGGATGCGCCGCCCAGAAGGTGCCAAGCCGCGGCATCAGCCAGTTTTCGGCAAAGGCAGGTGTCAGCGAGATCTTCAGCGGGCTTGCATCTTCCGTCGCCCGGACCGCGTCGATCCCGTCCTGGATCTTCCGGAACGCCTCGCCCAGAGCCTCGGCCAGCCGGGCGCCCTCGGGCGTTGCTGTCATGCCGCGGCTGTCGCGGCGGACCAGAGCCAGCTGCAGATGATCCTCCAACGCCCGCACCTGCTGGGCGACGGCCGCATGGGTCACGTTCAAGGACCGCGCCGCCGCCGAAAAGCTTTCCAGCCGCGCCGTCGCCTCGAAGGCGCGCAGCGCCGTCAGGGGCGGCAGGCGGGTCCAGTCGATATCGGCCATCTGTTAGATTAGCTCACAGGGCAAAAGAATTCCTGACTCTCGGATCTTCCCGTCACAGCTTAACAATACGATGGAGAGCTTTGAAAGGGAGGAGCCCCCGATGTTCGCCATCCTGTCAGATATGCTTCTGCTGGCCTCGCGTCAGGAGCACCGGATCAATCACCGCCTGCCCGACCGTCCGGTGGTGCCCGAGGTTCATCTGCCGCGCCGCCGTCCCATCGGGCAGAAGCGCTAGAGACGCGCCATCAGCGCGGCATGGCGGGCGGTATAGGCCGCGCGTACCTCGATCGGCGGGCGCAGCCGGATTTCGAGCCCCTCGATCAGCTCGGGCCGGGGACGGCCGAAGAACCGGTTCGCCTCGGTCGCGTCGAACCCCGCGATCTGTGTCGCCTCAAGCCAGGCCGACAGGCTGTCAGCCCGCTTGATCGCCTTCTTGATCCGGTCGGGCACCGCGGCTGGCAGGCCAAAGCGGATATGGATCGCCGAGGCCAGCCGCTTGTCGAGTTCGCCATAGCTTGGGCCCACGGCGGCCTTCACCGGCGAGATCATGTCGCCGATCACGTATTCGGGCGCATCGTGCAAAAGAGCGGCCAGCCGCCAGCGGACCGGCGCCTCGGGCTGCATCCGGCCGAAGATTTCCTCGACCAGCAGCGAATGCTCGGCCACTGAATAGGGGTAATCGCCCCGGGTCTGCCCGTTCCAGCGCGCCACGAAGGCAAGGCCATGGGCGATGTCCTCGATCTCGATATCGAAGGGCGTCGGGTCCAGCAGGTCGAGCCTGCGCCCCGACAGCATCCTCTGCCATGCGCGTGCTTGTTTCATAGCGATCCGTTTCCCTTGGGACGCCCGATTGCCACGGCGCAGCCGCATTGTCGAGCCATCCGCGTGATGGTATGTGCCCTTCGAGCCGACAATTACGAGGAGAGTTGCGCCATGGCGCCGGACTACATCGTCAAGGACATCGCGCTGGCCGAGTTCGGCCGCAAGGAACTGGACATCGCTGAAACCGAAATGCCCGGCCTGATGGCGCTCCGCGAGGAATACGGCGAGGCCAGGCCGCTGAAAGGCGCGCGTATCGCCGGGTCGCTGCACATGACGGTCCAGACTGCCGTGCTGATCGAGACGCTGGTCGCGCTGGGTGCCGATGTGCGCTGGGCGTCCTGCAACATCTTCTCGACCCAGGACCACGCCGCGGCTGCGATCGCAAAGGCCGGGGTCCCGGTCTTCGCCATCAAGGGCGAGACGCTGCCCGAGTACTGGGCCTATACCGACAAGATCTTCCAGTTCGCCGACGGCACCGCCAACATGATCCTCGACGATGGCGGTGACGCCACGCTTTACGTGCTGCTGGGCGCGCGGGTCGAGAATGGCGAGGAAGACCTGATCGCCGTCCCGACCTCGGAAGAGGAAGAGGCGCTGTTTGCCCAGATCCGCAAGCGGCTGGCCGAAACTCCCGGCTGGTTCACCAAGCAGCGCGACGCGATCAAGGGCGTCTCGGAAGAGACCACCACGGGCGTGCACCGGCTTTACGACCTGCACAAGAACGGCCTGCTGCCCTTCCCGGCCTTCAACGTCAATGACAGCGTCACCAAGTCGAAATTCGACAACAAGTATGGCTGCAAGGAAAGCCTGGTCGACGGTATCCGCCGCGCCACCGACGTGATGATGGCCGGCAAGGTCGCCGTGGTCTGCGGCTATGGCGATGTCGGCAAGGGCTCGGCCGCCTCGCTGCGCGGCGCTGGCGCCCGGGTAAAGGTGACCGAGGTCGACCCGATCTGCGCGCTGCAGGCCGCGATGGACGGCTTCGAGGTGGTCGTGCTGGAAGACGTGGTCGCCTCGGCCGACATCTTCATCACCACGACCGGCAACAGGGACGTGATCCGCATCGAGCATATGCGCGAGATGAAGGACATGGCCATCGTCGGCAATATCGGCCATTTCGACAATGAAATTCAGGTGGCCGCGCTGAAGAACCACAAATGGACCAACATCAAGGACCAGGTGGACATGATCGAGATGCCCTCGGGCGCCCGCATCATCCTGCTGTCCGAAGGCCGCCTGCTGAACCTCGGCAACGCGACCGGCCACCCGTCCTTCGTGATGTCGGCCTCCTTCACCAACCAGGTGCTGGCGCAGATCGAGCTGTTCACCAAGGAGGGCGACTATCAACCCGGCGTCTACATCCTGCCCAAGCATCTGGATGAAAAGGTTGCCCGGCTGCATCTGGCCAAGATCGGCGTCAAGCTGTCGACCCTGTCGCCCGAGCAGGCTGCCTATATCGGCGTGACGCCCGAAGGCCCCTTCAAGCCCGAGCATTACCGCTACTGAACCCCGCGCGATCCGCGAGGCTGGCGCCGTCCGGATTTCCGGGCGGCGCCTTGCTTTATGCAGGTCCGGCCGCGCGGCTCAGAGAGCCTCGCCGAAGCCGAAGGTCTCGGTCACATAGTCGATATCCTTGTCGCCGCGCCCCGACAGGTTGACGAGGATCGACTTGCCCGGATTGGCCCGGGCCTCGCGCATCGCGAAGGCCACGGCATGGGCGCTTTCCAGCGCGGGAATGATGCCCTCGCGGCGCGACAACTCGAAGAACGCCTTAAGCGCTTCGGTATCGTCGGCCGTGGTGTAGGTGACCCGTCCGCTGCGGTGCAGATGCGCGTGCTCCGGCCCGACGCCGGGATAATCGAGCCCCGAGGCGACGGTGTGCACCGGTGCCGGTTCGCCCTTCGCGTCCTTCAGCACGATGGTGCGGAACCCGTGGATGTCGCCATCCTCGCCATAGGCGATTGACGCGGCGTGATCGCCCAGATTGGACGAGGTGCCCGCGGGCTCGACCCCGTAAAGCGCCACGTCATCCTCGATGAAGCCCGAGAAGATCCCCATCGCGTTCGACCCGCCGCCGACGCAGGCCGCGACCATGTCGGGCAACTCGCCGGTCATGTCCAGGAACTGCTCGCGCGCCTCGACGCCCACCACATGCTGGAAGTTGCGCACCATCATCGGGAAGGGATGCGGCCCCACCACCGACCCGATGGCGAAAAGCGCGTGATCGGCCTGGGCGATATAGCTTTCAAAGCAGCTGTCGACCGCCTCTTTCAGCGACCGACCGCCGAAGGAAACCGGCACCACCGTCGCGCCCAGAAGCTTCATCCGGGTGACGTTGGGCGCTTCCTTGGCGATATCGATCTCGCCCATGTGAATCTCGCACTCCATGCCGAAATAGGCCGCGGCGGTGGCCAGCGCCACGCCATGCTGACCCGCGCCGGTTTCGGCCATCAGCTTGGTCTTGCCCATGAATTTCGCCAAGAGGCCTTCGGCCATGCAATGGTTCAGCTTGTGCGCGCCGGTATGGTTCAGATCCTCGCGCTTGGCATAGATCTGCGCGCCGCCGCAAAGATCGCTGAGGTTCCTCAGGTACGAGACCGGCGTCGGCCGCCCCTGAAAATGGGTGCGGATGTAGCGCAGCTCGCGGATGAAATCGGCAGATTTCGAGATCCGGTCATAGGCCTCGCGGATTTCGGCGAAATGCGGTTCCAGCGGCGGCGGCAACACCGCGCCGCCATAGCTGCCGAAGAAGCCCTCGCGGGTCGGTGTGGTCTTCAGGTAGGTCATGTCGTTTTCCCCTCTGTCCTGGCCCCTCTGTCCTAGGCTGGGCGCGATCTGACACCCTGCGCCCGCCGGTCTCAAGACGCGAAAGCGACACATCGGCCGGCGCTGCGTCCGGATTTTCCTTGCCCGACGGTCCGGTGCGCCTAGGCTCGATCCCGGCGAGGAGGCCTCAGGACAAAGGAGGAGGAAGAAAGATGGGAAAGCGCGATCAGCTGATCGAGAAATACGCGCAGGATCTCAAGACCAAATGCGGGATGGAGCCCGACATGGATCTGCTGACCAAGGTCACCATCGGCTGCGGCCCGGCGATCTACGATGCCGATGCCGAGGTCGTGGCGGCCACCCAGCCGGGTGAGATCGAAACCGTGCGCACCAATTTCCTGATCCGCAAGCTGGGCCTGCCCGACAGTCCAGATCTGGACGAGGCGATCCAGGCCGCGATCGAGACCTATGGCGTGTCGAACCCGCACAAGTACCGTGCCGTGCTGTACTACATGCTGGTGCGGCATTTCGGGAAGGAACACATTTACGGCTAGGTCCGGCCGAACGAACCGCAACAGAGTCCGCCCTGCCCCGGAACTGTTTCCAGCAAGTCGTATAAAATGCCGGGAACATTGGGTTTGTGCAAAGGGCGTGGTCGGCGTATGGTCAATTCATGCCCGCCAGGACGGCAGGGCCCTCATAGAATTCACGTGTGGTGCGCTAGGGTGCACGTGGGGTGATGGAGGGTTCTGCACTTGCGGAACCCTCCATTCATAACCTCCCGCTCCGGCTCTGCCGCATCGCTTCCGGCGGAACTGTCCGCCATGCCGGTTGTTCTCGTCCAGGGGGATAAAGATCCCCCGGACGCTTAAACGACCGGAGAATTTCCCATGACAGCTTCGCCCGCAGTGACATCGTTCCACGATGAGGCCACAGGCAGCCTGCAATACGTGGTCCACGACCCCGCCACCCGCGAGGGCATCGTGATCGACCCGGTGCTCGATTTCGACCCGGCCGAGGCCCGGGTCACGACCGCCAATGCCGACAGGATTCTCGACCATGTCCGGTCCGAGGGGCTGAGGATCGGCTGGGTGCTCGACACCCATCCCCATGCCGATCATTTCTCGGCCGCGCATTACCTCGGCTACGCGCTGGGCGCGCGGCGGGGCATCGGCGCGCGGGTGACCGAGGTGCAGGCGCTCTGGCGCGACCTTTACAACCTGCCCGAGGCTTTCCCTGCCGACGGCCGCGACTGGGACCGACTGTTTCGCGAGGGTGACGAGATCGCGTTTGGGCAGATGACGCTGCGGGTGCTGACGACGCCGGGCCACACGCTGGCCTCGGTCAGCTATCTCGTGGGCGATGCCGCCTTCGTGGCGGATACCTTCCTGCGACCCGAGGCCGGAACCGCGCGGGCGGATTTTCCGGGCGGCAGCGCCTCGGTCCTGTACGACTCGCTCGGGCGGCTCTTGTCGCTGCCGGACGAGACGCGGCTGTTCATCGGCCATGACTATCCCGACGAGGGTGCCGAGGTGCAGCCGATGGCGACGGTGGCCGAGCAACGCCGGAACGTGCATCTCGACGGCGCGACGCGCGAGGACTTCCTGAAGACCCGGCAGGCGCGCGATGCGACCTTGTCTCTGCCCGACCGCATGCTGGCCGCGCTGCAGGTCAACCTGCGCGGCGGTCGCTTGCCCGAGCCCGAGGATGACGGGCGGTCCTATCTCAAGATCCCGCTGAACCGGTTCTGAGCGGCGGCCCCTCAGAGACCGCCCATCTCGCAGACGATCCGCCATTCCTCGTCGGTCACCGGCTGCACCGAAAGGCGCGAATTGTTGACCAGGACCATGTCCTTCAGCCGCGGCTCGGCCTTGCACATGTCCAGCGTGACGGGCCGGGGCAAGGGCATGACCGCCTTGATATCGACGCACTCCCAGCGCGGATCGTCGGCCTTGCTGTCGGGATGGGCCTCGGCGATCACCTCGACGATGCCGACCACGGCCTTTTCGCTGAGCGAATGGTAGAAGAAGCCCCGATCGCCGGTCTTCATGGCCCGCATGTTGTTGCGGGCCTGATAGTTGCGCACGCCGTCCCATTCCTCGCCGGCCTCGCCTTTCGCGACCTGATCGTCCCAGCCCCAGGTGTTGGGCTCGGACTTGAACAGCCAGAAGGCCATCAGCCGACGACCTTCTTCCAGGCCTGCACAGAGACGCTTTCGAACAGGCCCGCCCCGGCATAGGGGTCGTTCGCGGCCCAGGCCTCGGCCGCCGCCTTGTCCCCGACATCTAGGATCACCAGCGAGCCGCACATCTCGCCCGCCTCATCCAGGAACGGCCCCGCCTGCGCCACCACGCCGGTCTCGGCGACATAGGCCAGATGCGCGTCGCGATTGGCCTTGCGAGTCTCCAGATGGCCGGGCTTGTCCCGGCAGATCAGCGCGAAATACATGGTCATTCCTCCTTCAGGGGGCGGCTCAGCAGGATCTTGACCGCCTCTTCGATGCTGCGGCGTCCGTCGATGACCTGGGCGACGCTTTGGGTCACCGGCATGTCGATGCCACGCGCCTTGGCGATGGCGGCGACGGCGCGGGCAGTCGCCGCACCCTCGACGGTCACATCGGGGTCGAACCAGGCGTTCTGTCCCAGCGCCACGCCATAGCCGAAATTGCGCGACTGCTGCGAGGTGCAGGTCAGTACCAGATCGCCGAAGCCCGACAGGCCCGCCAGCGTTTCCGGCTCGGCGCCATAGCTTTGGGCAAACCGCTGCATTTCTGCAAAGCCCCGGGTGATCAGCGCGGCCCGCGCGCTTTCGCCAAGCCCGGTGCCGATGACGATGCCCGCGGCAATGGCCATCACGTTCTTCAGCGCGCCGCCCAGCTCGGCGCCCACGGTATCGGTGCTGCGATACAGCCGCAGCGTCGGCGTCGAAAGCCGTTCCTGCAACGCGACGCCCGCCTCGGGATCGGCGCAGGCCAGCGTCAGCGCGGTCGGAAGTCCCCGGGCAATGTCGGCGGCAAAGCTGGGACCCGTCAGCACGGCCGGGACCACCCCGGGGCAGGTCTCGGCGATGATCGCGCTCGGCCCCCGGCCGGTGGCCAGATCGACGCCCTTGCAGCAGGCGACCATGTGCCGGGCCTTCAGCACCGGCCCGTAAGTGTCGAGAACGCTGGACAGCACCTGCATCGGCGTCGTCAGCAGGATCAGGTCGCACTCGGCGATTTCGGCGATCCGGGCCGAGACAGAGACGTTTTCGGGCAGCTGAACCCCCGGCAGGCGCGGGTTTTCGTTGCGGCGTCGGATCTCGTCGGCAAAGGCGGCCTCATGCGCCCAGATCGTCGCCTTGCGCCCGGATTGCGCCAGCACGACGCCCAGCGCCGTGCCGAAGGCCCCTGCCCCCGCAATTCCGATCCTTGTCATGCCTTGGCTCCTTTCTTGCCGGCCCCGATCAGCGCGGGGCTTCTTCTGTCAAGCGGCCAGCGCGGCCGGGCGGCCAGCGCCATGTCGTCGCGGGCGCCAAGGCGAAAGCGTTCAAGCCCGGCCCAGGCGATCATTGCGGCATTGTCCGTGCAAAGCCACAGCGGCGGCGCGACGAAGGGCAGCCCGGCCCTGTCGGCCAGATCCTCCAGCGCAGCCCGGATCGCGCGGTTCGCCGCGACCCCGCCCGCGACGGCCAGCGCGGTCGCCTCGGGACAGGCGGCCAGCGCCCGGGCGGCCTTGCCGGCCAGCACGTCGCGCACCGCCGCCTGAAAGCCCGCGCAAAGATCGGCGCGGTCCTGCACCGTGATCCCGCCCTTTTCGGCGATGATCCGGTCGCGGGCACGCAGAAGGGCTGTCTTGAGGCCCGAGAACGACATGTCGCAGCCCGGCCGGTCCATCAGCGGGCGCGGAAAGGCAAAGCGCGCCGGATCGCCGGTTTCGGCGGCGCGCTCGACCGCCGGACCGCCCGGCTGGGACAGCGCCAGCAGCTTGGCGGTCTTGTCGAAGGCCTCGCCCGGCGCGTCGTCGATGGTGCCGCCGATCCGGGCAAACTCCTCGGGCCCCGACACCGCCAGAAACTGGCAATGCCCGCCCGAGGCCAGCAGCATCAGATAGGGAAAGTCCAGCCCGTCGGTCAGCCTGGGCGTCAGCGCATGCCCGGCCAGATGGTTGACGCCGACCAGCGGCAGCCCGGTCGCGGCGGCGATGCCCTTGGCGACCATCACCCCCGACAGCACGCCGCCGATCAGCCCGGGTCCGGCAGTCACCGCCACGGCATCGAGATCGCCAAACCCCAGCCCGGCCTCGGCCATTGCGCGTTCGACGCAAAGATCCAGCCGTTCGGCATGGGCGCGGGCGGCAATCTCGGGCACCACGCCGCCGTAGGCCGCGTGCAGCGCGGTCTGGCCCTCGACCACCGAGGCCAGAATTTCGGGCCTTTCGCCTACACGCAGGCGCACCAGGGCCGCGGCCGTATCGTCGCAGCTGCTCTCCAGCCCCAGGATCGTCAGTGTGTCGGCCATGGCTCTGCCGTTGCGTACCCGTCGGTCGGCAGGTAACACCACGGGGACCACAGGCACAATCCCGCGAGGAGGTACGCCTTGCCCCAGCATCCGCCGCTGCTTCTCATGACCCGGCCCCGGGCCCAGTCGGACCGCTTTGCTGACGCGTTCGTCCAGAGGTTCGGCACGGGCATCGCGATCCGCACCGCGCCGGTGCTGGACATCGTGCCGCGGACAGAACCGGTCTCGCTCAAGGGCTTCGCGGGGCTTCTGTTTACTTCGGAAAACGGCGTCGCCGCGCTGGCGGCCGTCAATGACGACCGGAGCCTGCCCGCCTATTGCGTGGGCGAACGCACCGCCGATGCCGCGCGGTCCGCCGGGTTCCGGGCCAGCGCGGCCGAGGGCACCGCGGCCTCGATGATCGCGCATTTCACCGCCGACCGGCCGAAGGGGCGGCTTTTGCACCTGCGCGGCGAACATGCCCGGGTCGAACTGGCCGAGGCGCTCAGCGCCATCGGCATCCCCACCGAAGAGCGTATCGTCTATGCGCAGGAGGCCCTGCCCTTCCCGCCCGGGATCCTGGCCGAAATCGAGGCCGCGCCGCTGACTTTGCTGCCGCTGTTCTCACCCCGGTCGGCCCGGCTGGTCGCCGAGCGGCTGAAGGGATCGTGCGGGCGGCTTGCGCTGGTGAGCATGAGCGCGGCAGTCACGGCCTCCTGGGACGGGCCGGACCCGGTGGCCCTGATCGAGGCTGATCGGCCCGACGGCCCGGCGATGATGGACGGTCTGGCTGCGGTAATGGGCGCCGTGGGGGTGCCTTGAGGCCGTAACGGCGAGTCTTTAATGTGTGAGGCGGTGCGCGACGCGCGGTCTGAGACGAAGCGAATCGAAAGGCGGGTTCCCGTGGCTAAAACCGAAGACGAAACCGATTCCCAGGATACCAAGCCGTCGCATCCCGAAGGCGGACAAGAGCCCGGCGAAGGTCGGCTGGAGGCGGCCATCCGCACGGCGCGCGACCGTGACGACGCGGACGAACCGGGTGCCGACACCCCCGAGCCTGCGGCGGCGGGCCCGGCTGAACCCGTTCAGGACGAGGCGCCGGTCGAAACGACTCCCGAGCCCGAGGCTCCGGCGGCAAGGCCCGCTGCTGCCCCAGCTCCGGCGAAGGCCCGGCCGGGCCTCATCGGGGCGGTGTCTCCGGTTCTGGGCGGCATTCTGGCCGCGGGCATCGGCTTCGTCACCGCGCAATACATCCAGCCCGAGGGCTGGTCCTTCCCGGGCACCAGCGCCGGTCTGGGCGAGGCGGGCATGGCGGCCCTGACCGCCAATGCCGACCGGCTCGACCGGATCGAGGCCGCGCTGAACGGCCTTTCCACGGACGGCGGCAGCGAGGCGCTGGCCGGGCAGATCGACGCGCTTCAGACCGAGATCGGCAAGATCGCCGAGCAGGTCGCCGGGATCGACGCGCGCGTGACCGAGCTCGCCAATTCCCCGGCCGCGGCGGCCAGCGGCGAGGCGGCGGCCGCGCTCAAGGCCTATGAGGATCAGATCGCGCAGATGCGCGAGCAGAATGCCGAACTCAGCGCCTCTGTGCAGCAGGTGGCCGAGAAGGCCGAGGCCGATATCGGCGCGGCAATGGACCGGGCCGCCCAGGTCGAGGCGCGCGGTGCGCTGATGCGGATCGACGCGGCGCTGGCCGACGGCTCGCCCTTTGCGCCCGCGCTGGGCCAGTTCGGGTCGATCGAGGTGCCCGAGGCGCTGACGGCGGTGGCCGATACCGGCGTCGCCACCCTGCCCGAGCTGCAATCAGAATTTCCGGCGGCGGCCCGGGCCGCACTCGAGACCTCGCTCAAGGAGCAGGCCGCGGGTGGCGTGGGCGACAGGTTCAAGGCCTTCGTGCGCAGCCAGCTGGGCGTGCGGTCGCTGACGCCCAAGGAGGGCGACGATGCCGACGCGATCCTGTCGCGGGCCGAGGCGGCGCTGCGCAAGGACGATCTGGGGACGGTGCTGTCCGAACTCGACGGGCTTGATGCCGAGGCCAAGGCCGAGATGTCGGACTGGATCGACGCCGCCCGTGCCCGCGCCAATGCCGTGGAGGCCGCGCAGAGCCTCGAGCAAACGCTGAACAGCAACTGAGGACGCGCGAAACATGCTCTGGTCCCTTCTCAAGATCCTCTTCTTCGTGATCCTTGTCGCCGCGCTCGCCTACGGGGCCGGCATCCTGATGGAGACGGGACCGGGCCTCCGGGTCGCGGTCGCGGACATGGAATTCGTGCTGGGCCCGCTGCAGGCGGTGATCCTGGCGCTCCTGACCGTGGTCGGCGTCTGGCTGCTGCTGCGCGTCGCCGGGTTCCTGGTGGCGCTGGTGCGGTTCCTGAACGGCGACGAAACCGCGATCAGCCGCTATTTCAGCCGCTCGCGCGAACGCCGCGGGTTCCAGGCGCTGGCGGACGGCATGCTGGCGCTGGCCTCGGGCGAGGCGCGGCTGGCGATGTCGAACGCCGCCAAGGCCGAACGCTTTCTGCGTCGGCCGGACCTGACCAACCTGCTCTCGGCCCAGGCGGCCGAGATGCTGGGCGACAAGGGCCGGGCCCGCGACATCTACAAGAAGCTTCTGGGCGACGACCGCACCCGTTTCGTGGGCGTGCGCGGCCTGATGAAGCAGAAGCTTGCCGAGGGCGACACGGAAACCGCGATCAAGCTGGCGGAAAAGGCCTTCGTGCTGAAGCCGCGCCATGCCGAGACCCAGACCACGCTGCTGCAGCTGCAGGCCAATGCCGAGGACTGGAAGGGCGCGCGCAAGACGCTGAACGCGAAGCTTCGGCACGGCAATATCCCGCGCGATCTGCACCGGCGCCGCGACGCGGTGCTGGCGGTTTGCGAGGCGCGCGACCTGATGGTCGATGGCGACGAGCCGCGCGCCCGCGACCTGTCGATCGAGGCCAACAAGCTGTCGCCCGACCTGGTGCCCGCCGCCGTGATGGCGGCCCGGGCCTATCACGCGCAGGGCCGCGAAAAGCAGGCGGTGCGGGTGCTGCGCCGCGCCTGGGAGGCCCAGCCCCATCCCGACATCGCCGCGGCCTTCGCCGAACTGGTGCCCGACGAGACCCCGCAGGACCGGATCCTGCGCTTTGCCCAGCTGACCGATGTTCGGCCCGACGATCCCGAAACCCGGATGCTGACGGCCGAACTGGCCATCGCCGCCGAGGATTTCCCGGCCGCCCGCAAGGCGCTGGGCGATCTGGCCGACACCGCGCCGACGGTGCGCGCCCTGACCCTGATGGCGGCGGTCGAGCGCGGTCTGGGCTCTGACGACGAGGTCGTGCGCGGCTTCCTGGCCAAGGCGCTCAGCGCTCCGCGCGGGCCCCAATGGGTCTGCGACAGCTGCGCCACGATCCAGCCGGCCTGGGCGCCGGTCTGCGGCCATTGCGGCGGGTTCGACACGCTGGCCTGGAAGCCTGCGCCCGCGAACCAGGCGGCGCTGGCCGGGGCGTCGGACATGCTGCCGCTGCTGGTTGGCGGCGGTCTGGAAAAGTCGGCGGACTAGGACAAAAAGGGTCTACACACCCACCTGCGAGGGTGGTAAAGACCCCGCCACAGTGCCGGTGTAGCTCAGCTGGTAGAGCACGTCATTCGTAATGATGGGGTCGGGGGTTCGAGTCCCTTCACCGGCACCACTGATCGCAAAGAAGGTCGGCAGGTTTGGTCCCGCCGACCTTCTTTTCGTTTTCGCGGTCGCGCCGGGACTTGCCCCGTCCAGGGGAACCGCCCGGCCTTGCTGCTGCGATGTTGCCGAGGCAGAGGATGCAGAGGCCGCCGTGCATGGTGCCGCGCGGCTGGGCGGAACGGAGGTGCGGCCATGAGCGACAGGGCAGGAATGCAGGACGCTGCGCCGGAGCAGGCGGCCGAACGGCTTCCGGCGCTGGTCGTGGGCGCGGGTCCGGCCGGTCTGATGGCGGCCGAGGCGTTGGGCGCGGCGGGCGTGCCGGTCGTCATTGCCGAGGCGCTGGCCGCGCCCGCGCGCAAGTTCCTGATGGCGGGCAAATCGGGGTTGAACCTGACCAAGGCCGAACCGTTCGAGCCCTTCCTTGCCGCCTATGCCGAGGCTGGTCCACGACTTCGGCCTATGCTTGAGGCCTTCGGCCCGGACGAGGTCTGTCGCTGGGCCGAGGGACTGGGCCAGCCGGTCTTTGCGGGCAGCACCGGTCGGGTCTTTCCGAACGCGATGAAGGCCTCGCCGCTTTTGCGCGCCTGGCTTGGGCGGCTCGCGGGGCAGGGCGTGCAGCTCAGGCGGCGCTGGCGCTGGGCTGGCTGGGACCACGATACCTCGGTCTTCGAGACGCCCGAAGGGCCGCGTCGGGTCGCGGCCGGGGTCACCATTCTGGCTTTCGGAGGGGCGAGTTGGGCAAGGTTAGGGTCAACCGGGGCCTGGGCCGGGCCGCTCATCCAAGCGGGGCTGCCGCTGGCGCCCTTCGCGCCCGCCAATGTCGGGCTCAAGGTCGACTGGTCGGGGCCGATGGCCCGCCATTTCGGGCTGCCGGTCAAGGGCGTGGCGCTGCGGGCAGGCGCCGGGCCCTGGCACCGGGGCGAGTTCGTGATCTCGGCGCGCGGGCTCGAGGGCGGGGGGATCTATGCGCTGTCCCGGCCGCTGCGCGACGGGGCGCCGCTGGTCGCCGACCTTCTGCCTGACCGGACGCCCGACTGGGTGGCGGACCGGCTGTCGCGGCCACGCGGCAAGGCGAGCCTTTCGAACCATCTGCGCAAGGCGCTGGGGCTCGACCCGGCGCGGCTGGCGCTGCTGATGGAATTCGGCCGCCCGCTGCCCGAAGGGCCCGCGCTGGCGGCGCGGATCAAGGCGCTGCCCATCGCCCATGCCGGGCCGCGATCGATCGACGAGGCGATCTCGACCGCGGGCGGGCTGATGTGGCAGGCGCTCGATCCCGACCTGATGCTGACCGCGCGGCCTGGGACCTTCGCGGCCGGAGAGATGCTGGACTGGGAGGCGCCGACCGGCGGCTATCTGCTGACCGCTTGTCTGGCGACAGGCCGCTGGGCCGGGCAGGCGGCGGCCCGTCGGCTGGCGCGCTAGCCCTCAGGCGGCCTGGGCGCGCCGGTAGGCGGGGCGGGTGCGCATCCGGGCCAGATACTCGGCCAGCCGGGGCTGGGTGATCGGGAAATGCGCGGCCTCGGCCCAGTCGCCGCAATGGGTCAGGATGATGTCGGGCACGGTCATTTCGGGGCCCAGCAGGAACGGCCCGGGACCCATGCGCCCGACCAGAACCTCCTGGCTGCGGGTGAATTCCCATTTCAGGCTGTCCTTGATCGCCGATTGTCGCAGCTCTTCGGGCAGCACGAAACTGTGCCGCGCCGCCATCCACAGCGCCGAGTCGAACTCGTCCAGCAGGAACTGGGTCATGCTGTCCTGAATGGCGCGCGCGATGGTGCCCCCCTGCTGGGTCAGCTGCCCGTGCCGGTCGGCCAGAAAGGTCAGGATCGCGGTCGAATCGAGGATCGGCACCCCGTCGGCGATCAGCACCGGCACCTTCCCCGCGGGATTGAGCGCCACCACATCCTCGGACCGGGGCAGCGCGGGCACATGCTCGTAATCGAGCCCCAGTTCCTCCATTATCCACAGCACCCGCCGCGCGCGACTGTTGCCGCTGCCAATGACCCGATACATCGCCACATCCCCCTTGGCACGTTCCTCAGGGGTTCCAGCAAAACGCGGCGCGGTCAAGGGCGCCGCGAGGCCAGAACCGCCAGCTTGACGAGGCTGCGTTCGATCAGGGCCATCTGCGGGGCGCGCTGGGACGAACGCAGCTGCAGGTCGGTATCGAGCAGCAGCCCCAGCGCCTGTTCCAGCCGGTGCATGCCCCAGCCCTGCGCCTGCCGCACCATCCGGTCGCGCGCCTTGAAATGGACCGGCGGGCGCAGCCGGTTGATCCCCGAGGCGGCGCCATCGGGATCGGCGGCGGCGGCGTGCAACTGGCGGAAATGCCGCGTCGCTGCAATGCAGAGCGTGACCGGCGCCATCCCCTGCGCCTGCAACCGGCGCAGCAGCGGGCCGATCTCGGCGGTCTTCGCCTCGGCCACCGCATGGATCAGCGCATCGGCCTCGGCCTCCGTCGAACGTGGCGCGCAGGCGGCCACGTCCTCGGGCGTCAGCGGTGCGGGATCGTCCAGCTTGTAAAGCACGACCTTCTCGACGGTCTGGCGAAAGTCGCCGGGGTCGAGCGCGGTGGCCAGGTCCAGCAGAGTGCCCATCGCCGCGCGGTCGACCGTTCCCAGCCCGGCCTCGGCCAGCATCGCCTCGATCTCGGGGCGGCCGGGCGGATCGTCGTAGATGCCGATGGCATAGGCGTCGGGATGCGCCTCGAAGGCCTTTCGCAACGCCGATTTGGGCGGCAGCTGGCGCGCGGTCAGCACGATCTGCGCGTCGCCCTTCTGCCAGTCGGCCAGCGCCCCGAGGATCCGGTCGGCCAGCGCATCGGTCGCCTCGTCCAGAAACACAACGCGAGGCCCGGGAAAGAAGCCGCGCGCCTTGACCGCATCGGTCAGCGCCGCCGGGTCGCTGCGCAGGTCGGCGGCGGACAGCCGGGTCAGCCGCATCTCTTCCTCGGCATTCGGGCCCAGAAGGGCGGCGATCACCTGCTGGCGCTTCAGCGCCACGCGCATCGCGTCATTGCCATAGATCAGAAGCCCCGCGCGGTCCGGTTCGGGCCGCGCGAAATACCCCGTGGCCTCCCGCGGGGAAAGCTTCATTGCGCCCAGGCGCCGGAGCTGGCGAGAAGCCGCGTCACCATCTCGTCGGCGAGAATCACCATCAGCCGCCGGTAGGCGTCCTGTTCTGCGGCGCGGGTCGCGACCGTGCTGCCGGTTGCCGAATAGGCCGTGAAGGACGCGACCTCGCCCGACTGCACCACCTGCCCGCTGTCGAGATCGCGCAGCTGGAAGCTGACCCGCCCGGTGATGTTGTAGCGTGTGGTGTCCTGCGCGGCGGTGACGCCCAGACCCTCGCTGTCGGTGTCGATGCCGTAGGCCAGCCGCCAGCGCGGCGCCTCGGCCCGGCCAAGCCGGGTCTCGAGCTCTTCGACCAGCATGAAGCCCACCACCGAGTCGGGCGCATCGACGGCAATCTTGCCGCGCAGCCCTTCGGCCGGGCCGCCGGTCCCGTAGACCGGGCGAAAGCCGCAGCCCGCCAGCGCGAGCCCCGCGGCGGTCAGCCCGGATATCAGAAAGGCGCGGCGGTCAGACGACGACATTGACGATGCGGCCCGGGACGACGATCAGCTTTTTCGGGGCGCCGCCATTCAGCGCCTTGATCACAGCATCGTCGGCAAGCACCAGCTTTTCAACCTCTTCCTTGGGCATGTCCTTGGCCACCTGGATCTCGGACCGGCGCTTGCCGTTGATCTGGATCGGCAGCGTCACCGTATCCTCGACCAGCATCGCCGGATCGGCCTTGGGCCAGGGCGCCTCGGCCACCAGCCCGGGATTGCCCAGCGCCTCCCAGACCTCTTCGGCCAGGTGCGGGGTCATGGGCGCCATCAGCTGCGCCATGACCGTCGCGGCCTCTCGTCGCGCGGCAAGGGAGGCCGTGGATTTGGCCAGGGTATTGGTAAAGGCGTAAAGTTTTGCCACCGAGGTATTGAAGCCGAAACTTTCGATACCCATTGTCACATCGTGGATGGTTTTGTGCAGGGCGCGGCGGAGGGCCAGGTCGTCTCCCCCCCTTTCGGCCGCGCCCGGACCGTTCGCATCGGCTGACGCGGTCGCTGGCGCCTCTTCCTCATAGGCCGCGATCCCGCCGCCGTTCAGTTCCTCGACAAGACCTTCGGCGATGCGCCAGACCCGGCCCAGATGCCGGAACGCCGCCTCGGCGCCCGCCGCCGTCCATTCGACATCGCGTTCGGGCGGGCTGTCGGACAGCACGAACCAGCGCGCGGTATCGGCCCCGAAGGCCTGGATGATGTTGACCGGATCGACGACGTTCTTCTTCGACTTCGACATCTTGGCCGAGGGCACGATCTCGACCGTTTCGCCGGTCGCCTTCAGCGCGCCGTTCTCGACCTCTTCGGGCAGGTGATAGACCGGACGGCCCTTGTCGTCGCGGGTCATGTAGATTTCGTGCGTGACCATGCCTTGGGTGAACAGCGCGTCGAAGGGCTCGATCGCCTTCTTCGGCAGGTGGCCGGTGATCTGCATCGCCCGGGCGAAGAAGCGCGAATAGAGCAGATGCAGGATCGCATGCTCGATCCCGCCGATATACTGGTCGACATTCATCCAGTAGTCGGCATCGGCCATCTGGGTCGGGGTGGCCGCATGGGGGGCTGTGAAGCGCGCGAAATACCAGGACGAATCGACGAAGGTGTCCATCGTGTCCGTTTCGCGCTTCGCCGGTTTGCCGCAGGCCGGGCAGGCGCAATCGCGCCAGGTCGGGTGCCGGTCCAGCGGGTTGCCGGGCTGGTCGAAGGTCACGTCATCGGGCAGGCGGACCGGCAGGTTTTCCTTCTTCTCGGGCACCACGCCGCACTCGGGGCAATGCACCACCGGGATCGGGCAACCCCAGTAGCGTTGCCGCGAGAGACCCCAGTCGCGCAGGCGGAACTTGGTCACGCCCTGGCCGATGCCCTTCTCTTCGCAATGGCGAATCGCGGCCTCGATGGCCTCTTCGCCGCTGGCGATCTCGTCCCAGGCGAAGGCTTTCAGCCAGCGGACCTTTTCGGGCTTCGCCGGTACGAAAGCCTCGGTGCCGACCGGCGAGCCGCCGTCCAGCGCCACGAAGGTGTCGATCACCGGAAGCCCGTATTTCCGCGCGAAATCGAGGTCGCGCTGATCATGGGCCGGGCAGCCGAAGATGGCGCCGGTGCCGTAATCCATCAGGATGAAGTTGGCGATATAGACCGGCAGTTCCCACGTCTCGTCAAAGGGATGGCGCACTTTCAGACCGGTGTCGAAGCCCTTCTTCTCGGCCTTTTCCAGCTCTTCTTCCGAGGTGCCCATGCGGCGGCACTCGGCGCAGAAGGCAGCCACCTCGGGGTTCTCGGCCTCAAGCGCCTTCGCCAGCGGATGGTCGGGCGAGATGCCCAGAAAGCTTGCGCCCATCAGCGTGTCGGGCCGGGTGGTATAGACCTCGACCCGGTCGAAGCCTTCGGGCGCCGCGACCAGATCGAAGCCCATCTGCAGCCCGCGGCTGCGGCCGATCCAGTTGCGCTGCATCAGCTTGACCTTCTCGGGCCAGTTGTCGAGCCCGTCCAGCGCCTCCAGCAGCTCCTCGGCGAAATCCGAGATCTTGAAGAACCATTGCGTCAGCTCGCGCCGTTCCACGGGCGCGCCCGACCGCCAGCCCTTGCCCTCGATCACCTGCTCGTTGGCCAGAACGGTCATGTCGACCGGGTCCCAGTTCACGGTCGCGTTCTTGCGATAGACCAGCCCCGCGCCCAGCATGTCGATGAACATCGCCTGCTGCTGGCCATAGTATTCGGGGTCGCAGGTCGCGAATTCGCGCGACCAGTCGATGCTGAGGCCCAGCGGCTTCATCTGCGCGCGCATGTCGGCGATGTTGCCATAGGTCCAGTCCTTCGGATGGCCGCCCCGCTCCATCGCGGCGTTTTCGGCGGGCATCCCGAAGGCGTCCCAGCCCATCGGGTGCAACACGCTGAACCCGCAGGACATCTTGTAGCGCGCCACCACATCGCCCATCGTGTAGTTGCGCACATGGCCCATGTGGATGCGCCCCGAGGGATAGGGGAACATCTCGAGCACGTAGTATTTCGGCCGGGCTTCGTCGCGGGTGGCGGCGAAGGTGCCGCCCGCCTCCCATGCGGATTGCCATTTCGGCTCGATCTCGGCTGGGGTGTAGCGCGCCATGTCTTGCGGTCCTCGGTACTTCGTTGCGGGCGGTCGGTGCGGGGCACGGCGATGTCAATAGTCGCGCAGGCGCAAGGCGTCCAGAGCCGCCTGCGCCGCGTGGCCGTATCAAGCCCGCACGTCCGGGCGGGCTTCGGGAGAAGGCTAGAGCCGGCTGTCGCGGACGCGAAGCTGGCGGGCGCGGGTCAGGATCGCGTCCTCGACGGCGCGCACGGTTTCCTGGCTGACAGCGCCGCCCTTCGATTGCAGCGACACTTTCAGCGACCGCGCATCAAGCGCCGGGTCCTGCACATAGACGGTGGCACGATAGGCACGGCCGCCCCCGGGCGGGGTGCCGTAATCGGTCGCGATCACGCCGGTAAAGGGATCGACCGACCGAATCGGCAGGAAATTCAGCACTTCCAGCGAGGCCTGCCAGAGGTATTTGTTGACCTCGACGGTCACATTGGGGTCGTCGCTGTTGAACAGGTCCCAGACGGTCGATTTCGACTGACGCTCGCGCTCGCGCTCGACCTCGGCCATGGGTGTGTTCTGGTACTGCGCATCCAGGTTGGCCTGCCGCGCCTCGGGGTCCGAGCTGCCGCCGAACCATCCGCCGCCGCAGCCCGAAAGACCGGCCGTTGCCACGGCGATCAGCGCCACGCGCGAGAAGCTGGAAACGGTCATTCTCACTATCCCCTTCGATCCTTTTCGGGTCTTTACCGGAGGCACGGAAAGCCGACAAGGTTTTTCCCTTTTCAAAGGCTCGTTTGCGCGCGCGTCCCGGAGCAAGGCCGACAGCGGGTGCGGCAGGCTGTCCCGCGGCCTGCCGGGGCAGGACCCGCTGTGTGGCATCGCTGCATCAATCGGGCGGAGCGTTCGCGGCCCCGGACCGTGTTCCTTGCAATTCAGGGGGGGAGGAGCGACACCACGAACATACTCAGTTCGGGGCTCCGGCCTGAGGTGCATCTAGAAACGAATGAGGGAAAACCATGAAAAAGGTTCTCTTCGCGACCACCGCGCTGGTTGCCTCGGCCGGCTTCGCTGCGGCTGACATCACCTTCTCGGGCTCGGCGGAAATGGGTATCGTCGGCGGCGGCAAAGACGCCCCGGGCGTCAACGCCTACACCGGTAACACCCGCGACTCGAGCGTCGAATTCAACAACGACTTCACCCTGACGGTCGTCGGCTCGGGCCAGACCGACAATGGCCTGTCCTTCGGGATCTCGGTCGACTTCTCGACCGAAGCCGAACCGAACGAAAACGGCAACGTCGCGCTCGACAACGAAGCGGTCTTCATCTCGGGCGACTTCGGCACCCTGACCCTGGGTGAAATCGACGGCGCCGTCGACAAGCGCCTGACCGAAACCGCCAACGCGATCGGCCAGGCCACCATCGGCGACGACGAAACCACCCATGCCGGTTACCTCGGCTGGTACGGCGACGGCGCCTACGACAACCAGATCCTGCGCTATGACTATGCGTTCGGCGACTTCGGCTTCTCGGCGTCGATGGAACTGAACGACGACAAGGATCCGCTCAACCCTGACGGCGCCGACGACGGCTACGCCCTGGCGATCAGCTACAACACCGACATGGGCGGTGTGGGCCTCGGCTTCGGCCTCGGCTACCAGTACCTCGAAGTCACCAATGCGGGCTGGGCTCCGGGCAACCTCTTCGACTACGGCTACAGCTACCTCCCCGGCACCCAAGTTGACATCATCGCCGCGTCTGCGACGGCCGACTTCAACAACGGTTTCACGGTTGGTCTGGAATACGCCAACTTCGACGCCGATCAGAACCAAGGTGACATCGATCACTACGGCATCGGCCTGGGCTACACCATCAATGCCCTGTCGCTGGGTGTGAACTACGGCAAGTTCGACACGAGCACTGGCGACGCCGACGGCTACGGCATCACCGCGGCCTACGATCTGGGCGGTGGCGCCACGCTGCTGGCCGGCTACGGCGACTCGGACATCGACAATGACGACCGCGACCTCGAAACCTACTCGCTGGGTATCGCGATGTCGTTCTAAGTCCAACCGGACTTCGAATTGGGAAGAGCGGACCTTCGGGTCCGCTCTTTTCATTTGCGGGGAGGCGTTCGGCGCCCGGCGCCCGGCGCGAAATCGACAAGGCGGCGGCGGCGTGCTACCCCGGCCCCGACACCGCCCCGGAAGGAGTTCGACCATGCTGCCGCTGAGCCAGACCGAGACGAAGCGCCGCTTCGACGAGGCGCAGCGCCTGCAGCGCGCGGGCCGGATCGAGGCGGCCGAAGCGGCCTATCGCGCGCTTCTCGACGGCCAGCCCGGACTGGCCGAGGCCGCGGTCCAGCTGGGCCGGATCGCGTTGGCACGCGGCGCCGCGGACGAGGCCGCGGCCCGGTTCGAAACGGCACGCAGGGCCCGGCCCGCCGAGGCCGCGATCTGGCAGATGGAGGCCGAGGCGCTGGCCCGGCTTGGCGATCCTGCCCGGACCACGCGCTTTCTGAAGGCTGCGCGCAAAGCGGGGCTGCCCGCGGCACTGCTCTCGACGCTCGAGGCCCGGCTTGCCCCCGCGAAAGGCGGCCCCCCCGCGCCCCGCTTGGGTCGGCGCCGCCGCAGGCGGCCGAGGCGGTGCTGGCCGCGTTGCGGGCGGGCCGCCCCGGCGAAGCCGAACGGCGCGCCGAGGTTCTGACCCGGGCGCATCCCGATTCGGCCGTGGCCTTTGCGCTGTTGGCCGCCGCCCAGACAGATCTGGGCAAGACCGCCGCCGCCCGTACGAGCTTCGAGGCGGGGCTGGCGCTGGCCCCCGACTACCCCGAATTGCGCAGTGGGCTCGGTCGGCTTCTGGTGCGGACCGGCGAACTGGCGGCGGGCGTGCGGCACCTGGAGGCCGCACTGGCGCGCGCGCCGAAGAACCCGCTGACGCTGGCCGCGCTGGGCGAGGGGCTCGCCCGGCTCGGGCGCAAGACCGAGGCCGAGGCGGCGCTCCGCCGGGCGGTGGCGGCCGAGCCCCGTTATCTCGACGGGCATCTCGCGCTGGCGCATCTGCTGATGGAGACCGGCGACCCGGCGGCGGCCGAGACGGTCCTGGAGGCGGCGATCGACGCCGGGCATGACCGCGCCATCGTCCGTGTCCGTCTGGCCGAGGCGCAGGCCAAGCAGGGCCGGACCGAGACCGCGCGGGGCAGTTTCGACGCCGCGATTGCCGCCGAGCCGGGTCTGGCGCTGGGCTACAGTCTGCGCGGCATGCTGCTGCAATCGCTGGGTGAGTTTGCCGCCGCCGAGGCGGATTTCCGGCAGGCCATCGCGCTGGAGCCCCGCAACGGCGAGCATTACCGGACCATGCTGGCCACCTACAAGGTGACGCCCGAAGATCCTCTGCTGGCCCAGATGGAGGCGCTTTTCGCCGATCCGGCGCTGGGTGACGAAAGCCGGATGCATCTGGGCTTTGCGTTGTCGGCGGCGATGGAGCAGATCAAGGCGCATGATCGGGTCTTCACCTATCTTCGGCCCGCCAATGACCTGATGCGGGCGCGGCATCCCTATGACATCGCCGAACGCCGGGCCGAGATCGACGCGGTGATGGCCGCCTTCGAGGGCACCGATTTTTCTGAGCGAAAAATCGAGGGCGTCGCGGAGTACGCGCCGATTTTCGTCACCGGCATGCCCCGCTCGGGCACCACTCTGGTCGAGCAGATCGTGGCCAGTCATTCGCGGGTCACGGGCGGCGGCGAAATCGTCTATGTGGCGGCCGAAGCGATGAAGCTGCTGCAGGGGGCGGACGGATTGCGGCCGCTCGACCGGATCGGCGATGCCGAGATCGCGGCGCTGGGCCATCGCATCGAGGCAGAGTTCCGGAGCCGGTTTCCGGGGTCGGATCTGGTGAGCGACAAGTCGATCCAGACCTATATGGTGGCCGGGCTGGTCCGGCTGGCGCTGCCCCGCGCCCGGATCGTGGTCGTGCATCGCGATCCGCGCGACATCTGCCTGTCGATCTACAAGAACATGTTTGCCGAGGGCACGCACCGCTACGCGACCAACCTGCGCGATCTGGGGCTGTACTACCGGATGTTCCTCGAGATGATCGCTTTCTGGCGCAGGAAGCTGCCCGGCGATCTTTACGAGATCCGCTATGAGGACCTGATCGCCGATCCCGAGACCCAGGCCCGGGCGCTGGTCGCGGCCTGCGGACTGGACTGGCAGGACAATTGCCTGAATTTCCACAAGACCGAGCGCCGGGTGGCGACGCTGAGCCTCGCCCAGGTGCGGCAGCCGATCTATGCCACCTCGATGAAGGCCTGGCAGCGGCATGCCGACGAACTGGCCGAACTGACGGAGGCGCTGGGCGATGCAATCGGAGACGACAATGGGGCTTGAGGACATTCGCGCGCGGTTGGCGAACGCGGAACGGACGGCCGGGCGCGCACCCGGGTCGGTGACGTTGATCGCCGTCTCGAAGGTGCAGCCGCTGGAGCGGGTCGAGGCGGTTCTGGAAGAGGGGCAGCGCATCTTCGGCGAGAACAAAGTGCAGGAAGCGGCGGGCAAGTGGCCAGCCTTCCGCGAGCGATTCGGAGAGGTCGAGCTGCACCTGATCGGTCCGCTGCAAAGCAACAAGTCGCGGCAGGCGGTAGAGCTTTTCGATGCGATCCACTCGCTCGACCGGCCCAAGCTGGCCCGGCGTCTGGCCGATCACGCGCAGGAGCGGGGAGCCTGCCCGGATCTCTTCATCCAGGTGAACACCGGGGAAGAGGTGCAGAAGGCCGGGGTGCTGCCCGCGGAGGTGGATGCCTTCATCGCGGAATGCCGGGGGATGGATCTGCCGGTGCGGGGGCTGATGTGCATTCCACCGGTCGAGGAAACGCCGTCCCTGCATTTCGCGCTTCTGGCGAAGATCGCGGCGCGGAACGGGCTGGCCGGTCTTTCCATGGGTATGAGCGACGATTTCGAGCAGGCCGTGGCGCTGGGGGCGACGCATGTGCGCGTCGGCAGCGCGATCTTCGGCACCCGCAGCTACGGCTGAGCAGGCGCCCGATTTTTCTGCGAAAAATCGCACTCGGTGCGGTCTCGCACCGCTGCCCATCCTGTCCCGATCCTGGCGACGGGCGCATCGGTCGCTTGCTTCCGAGTTTATGTTATACTATCACATATGAGATAGTATAACATACAGGTGCCGCATGGCCGACCGCCTTCCCGTAACCGTCCTTTCCGGTTTTCTCGGCGCCGGAAAGACGACGCTGCTGACCCATGTGCTCAACAACCGCGAGGGCCGCCGGGTCGCGGTGATCGTCAACGACATGTCGGAGGTCAACATCGACGCCGATCTCGTCCGGGCCGGTGGCGCGCTGACCCGGGGCGAAGAGCGGCTGGTCGAGATGACCAATGGCTGCATCTGCTGCACGTTGCGCGACGACCTGCTGGTCGAGGTTCGGCGGCTGGCGGAAGAGGGCCGCTTCGATCACCTGCTGATCGAAAGCACCGGGGTGTCCGAGCCGCTGCCGGTCGCGGCCACATTCGAGTTTCGCGACGGCGAAGGCCGGTCTCTGTCGGACATTGCGCGGCTCGACACCATGGTCACTGTGGTCGATGCCGCCAACCTGCTTCGCGACTTCTCGTCTCGCGATTTCCTGGCCGACCGCGGTGAGGACCTCGGCGCTGAGGATGACCGCAGCCTGGTCGACCTTCTGACCGACCAGATCGAGTTTGCCGACGTGATCGTGCTGAACAAGGTCTCTGCCGCCTCGGCCCCGGATCTGGCCGCCGCCCGGACGATCCTGCGTGCGCTGAACGCCGATGCCCGGATCGTCGAAACCGATTTCGGCCGCGTCGCGACGACCGACATCCTCGGCACCGGGCGGTTCAGCTTCGAGGCCGCCCACCGCCACCCGACCTGGGTCAAGGAGCTTTACGGCTTTGCCGATCACGTCCCGGAAGATGCGGAATACGGCATCACCAGTTTCGTCTACCGGACCGAGCGGCCGTTCGACCCGACCCGGCTGGCCGCGTTCTTCGACACCCCGCTGCCGGGCGTGATCCGGGCAAAGGGCCATTTCTGGATCGCAACGCGGCCGCACTGGGCGGGCGAGTTCTCGATGGCGGGTCCGATGGTCGAGGTGCGCGGGCTGGGGCTTTGGTGGGCGGCCGTGCCCGAGGCCCATTGGCCACCCGAAGAGCGCGCGCGCATGGCCGAACGCGTCGCCGGGGAATTCGGCGACCGTCGCCAGGAGCTGGTCTTCATCGGCACGCTCGGGACAATGAACCGTGCCCGTATCACGGCCATGCTCGACCGGTGCCTGGTGCCCGAGACGCGGTTCGAGCCCGAGGCCTGGGCGCGGCTGGCAGACCCGTTTCCGCATTGGGGCCACGGGGCGTGACCGGCAACGCCCGAAGTTCGCTTCGGTCCCGGCGGCGGCTCTGCCCGATGGCGGCGCATGACCGTCTGCCTGCCCCGGCCCGGGCCTGGGCGGCCCGGGCGGTGCTGCCCTGGAGCGCGGCCTCGGTCGCGCGGATCTGGGTCCGCGCCCTGGCCGAGACCGGGTCGGAGGCCGGAGCGCTGGCGCGTCTGGACGCGGCCGAACGGGCGACGCTCGACCGCGAAGCGGGCGCCCGGCGGCGCTGACCTCCCCCCTCGTCGTCGAGACGTCGTGAACCGGACCTGCTTGCCTCTGCCGGACGAAACCTTATCTTCCTAATCATTAGCAGGGTAATTAAAGGGCGATCCGGCGATGCAAGCCGTTCAGAAGACGTTTCTGCCCGAGGTGTTCCGGCTGGTGCGGGGGATCCGCAAGCGGTTCAATGCGCGCGCCACCGCGCTTGACATGACCTATGCGCGGGCACAGGCGCTGGTCACCATCGCCGGTTGCGAGGGGCTGACCCAGGTCGAACTGGCCGAGCGGCTGGATATCCGGACGCCCTCGATGAACCGCACCCTCGATGCGCTCGAGGCGGCGGGTCTGGTCGAACGTCGCTTCTCGGCCGAGGACAAGCGGGTGCGCTGCCTCTATCTGACGGCGGACGCCCGTCGGCAGGCGCGAGATGTCACGGAGTTCACGGACGATCTGCGGCGTGAGGTCTATCGCGGCATCGATCCGGACGAGCTTGACCGGGCGCTGGCGACGATCCGCAAGATCCAGCGGAACCTCGATGCGATGGGCGTCCGATGAGCGAGACGCCGCCTTCCGCTCCCCCCGTGCCAAAACCTCCGCCTTTCGTGCCGAAACCGCTGCCGCTGGCCCTGGCCTATATCGGCGCCTCGCTTTTCATCGGTGTCTCGCAATCGCTGGGGCAGGGCTTTCTGGCAGCCAATATCCCGACGCTGGCCGGCGAGCTTGGCGCAACCCAAAGCCAGACTTCCTGGCTGATCGTGGCCTTCATGGCGCCGCGCGCCTCGTTGCCACTGATGCTGATCAAGATCCGGGCGCAATACGGGCTGCGCCGCTTTGCGGAAGTGTCCATCGCGCTTTATGCGGCGGTGGCGCTTCTGAGCCTGCTGACCGTCGATCTGCGCTCGGCGCTGGTGGTCGAGCTGCTGTCGGGGATCTCGGCGGCGCCCTTGTCGACGCTGGCCATCCTCTATGCGCTGGAACCGCTGCCGCAGCGGCTGAAGATGAGGCTGGGCCTGCCATGCGCGCTGACCTTCATGTCGCTCGGCATGCCGCTGGCGCGGGCGCTCAGCCCAGAGATCCTCACCGATGGCAGCTGGACCAGCATCCTGCTGCTCAAGCTTGGCATGTCGATGGTCTGCCTGTTTCTGGTGTTCCGTTTGCCGCTGCCGCATGGCGACCGGGTCCGGGTGATCCGGGGGCTCGATCTGATCTCGTTCGGACTGATCGCCGCTGCGTTCGGCGGGCTCGTGTCCTGCTTTACCACCGGCTACATCTATTGGTGGACCGCCGCGCCCTGGATCGGACCGGTGCTGGCGCTGTCGATTGCCGGGGTGGTGGCGGCGCTGGTGATCGAGCTGCACCGCAAGGCGCCGCTTCTGGACGTGCGCTGGATCACGACGCCCGAGATCCTGCATCTCAGCGCGGCGCTGCTGGTCTTCCGGATCATCCTGTCCGAACAGACCGCCGGGGCGCCCGGCCTGTTTCAGGCGCTGGGCTACGCGCCCGAACAGATCGCGCCGCTTTTCTGGGTGATCTCGCTGGCCACCGTGGCCGGCGGCGTCGCCTGCGCGCTGGTGATGAAGATCGAGCGCGTACCGGCGATCCATGTGGTGGCGCTTCTGCTGATCGCGGTCGGCTCGGCGCTGGAGGCCCATGCCAATTCCGATGTCAGCCCGGCCCAGCGGATGCTGAGCCAGGGCATGGTCGGCTTTGCCGCGGCGCTGTTCCTGCCATCGGCGATGGCGACCGGGCTGGTCAAGGCGTTCAGCAAGGGTCCGCAATATCTGCTGAGCTTCGTCATCGTCTTTCTGTCGAGCCAGATCCTTGGCGGCACGATCGGCGCGGGGCTCTACCGGACCTTCGTGGCCGCCCGGACCACGGCCCATGCGCAATGGATCGACGCCCAGCTTCAGGTCGGCGACCCGCTGGTGGCCGCCCGGCTGGCCCGGATCCGGGCGCAGCTGTCATCCAGCGTCGCCGATCCGGGCCAGCTGCAGACCCAGGCGGTCGCCCGGCTGGTCTCGGATGTCACCCGCGAGGCGACGGTGTCCGCCTATAACGATGTCTCTGCCTTGATCTCGACGCTTGCCTTCTGCGCGCTTGCCGCGCTGCTGGGGCATATAGCGCGCGACTGGCTGCGGGCGCGGATGGCCGGACCCGGCCCCGCCGCCAAATGAGGTTTCTCACGTGCATATCCTGAAACACCACATCCCCACCTTTCTGATCGTGCTGATCGGCCTTCTCGGCGTCGTCGTCGTTCTTTACGCGTGGCATCTGCCGCCCTTTGCCGGGGACGAGATCCGGACCGAGAACGCCTATGTGCGGGGCAATGTCGCGACGCTGTCGCCGCAGATCGCGGGCTATGTGACCGAGGTGCCGGTATCGGACTTCCAGACCGTGGCGACCGGCGACGTTCTGGTGCGGCTCGACGACCGGACCGCCCGGCAGACCCTTGCGCGGGCCGAGGCCGAACTGGCCAGCGCTCGCGCCGCGCTGAAGGCCAACGACCAGGACATCAACTCTGCCCGCGCCACGCTCGACTCGCGCAAGGCCGCGGCCGAGGCCGCCCGTGCCGCTGTCGACACCGCCCGGGCCGAATGGAACCGGCAGGACCGGCTGCGCGAAAAGGGCGTGATCTCGGCTGCCGATGCCGAGGATTCCCAGCTCAAGCTGCGTCAGGCCGAGGCGGCGCTGACCGAGGCGCTCAGCGATGTCGATGTGGCACGCGAGGATCTGAGCACCGCCAAGGTGCGCACCGACACGCTCAGCGCCAGCGTCACTGCCGAACTGGCGGCGGTCGAGCTGGCCAAGATCGACCTTGAACATACCGCGATCCGTGCGCCCGAAAACGGTCGGCTGGGCCAGATCAATGTGCGGGTGGGGCAATACGTGACCGCGGGCAGCGCCCTGATGTCGCTGGTGTCCGACCGGATCTGGGTGATCGCCAACGTCAAGGAAACCGACCTGTCCGGGCTGCATCCGGGGCAGGCTGTCCGCTTCGATGTCGATGCGCTGGGCCACCGGCCGTTCGCGGGCACCGTGTCGATGCTGTCGCCCGCCACCGCCTCGGAATTCAGCGTGCTCGGCAATTCGACCGCGACCGGAAACTTCACCAAGATCGCCCAGCGGCTTCCGGTCCGGATCGAGATCGATCCCGGCCAGACCGGCGAGGACCGTCTGGCGCCGGGCATGTCGGTCGTCGTGCACGCCCGGCGCGATGGAAATCCGGCCCGGCCGTGACGACCGGGCGGCGCGTCAGTCGCGGTCGAAGCGGCTGCCTTTGGTGATCGCCTCGCGCTCGGCCGCCCGTGCCTCGGCGCCCTCGCAGATCGGGCCGTAATCTCCAGGCTCGCGGTGCAGCGCGAAGTTGAAGATGTTCTTGCGCAGCTCGCTGCAGCGGTCGAGGTCGATCTCGGCGGTCACCACCTCGTCGCCCCGGGTCTGGGCCATCGCCACGATCTCGCCCGTCGGGGCCACGATGCAGCTGCCGCCGATCAGTTCGCAACCTTCCTCGAGCCCGGCCTTGGCGGTGCCGATCACCCAGCAGCCATTGGCATAGGCCCCCGCCTGCAGGCTGAGATGGTTGTGGAAATCCTGCAGATGGTCGTGTTCGGGCGCCTGCGGATAGTGCTGCGGCGTGTTGTAGCCCAGCATGACCAGTTCGGCGCCCCTCAGCGCCAGAACCCGGAAGGTTTCGGGCCAGCGGCGGTCGTTGCACAGGCACATGCCCGCCTTGCCGCCCATGAAGTCGTAGACCGGAAAGCCCAGATCGCCATGTTCGAAATAGCGCTTTTCCAGGTGCTGAAAGCGGCGCCAGTCCTCGGGATGGTAATGCCCCGGCAGGTGAACCTTGCGGTAGCGGCCCGCGATCCGGCCCTCGGGATCGACGAGGATCGAGGCGTTGAAGCGCCGCTTGACCCCGCCCTCTGTCAGCAGTTCGGCAAAGCCCAGATAGAACCCGATGCCCAGTCGCGCCGCGGCATCGAACAGCGGCCGGGTGTCGGCGTTCGGCATCTCGGTCTCGTAAAAGGCATCGAGCGCGGCCTCGTCCTCGATCAGCCAGCGCGGAAAGAAGCTGGTCAGCGCCAGTTCGGGGAAGACGACAAGACGGGCGCCGCGCCGGTGCGCCTCTTTCATCAGCGCCAGCATGCGCGCAACGGCCGAGCTGCGCGGCTCGGTCCGGGCAATGGGGCCCAGCTGGGCAGCGGCGGCGACGATCTTGCGGCTCATTCGGTCTGTCCTTTCTGGTCGACCCGGCCCGCGCGGGCCAGCGCCACCTGCGCCAGCAGGCGGACGCCCGGCGCGATCTCTTCGGGCGCGGTGTATTCGCGGATGTTGTGGCTGATGCCGTCTTGCGAGGGCACGAAGATCATCGCCGAGGGGCAGCGCGGCGCGAACATCTGCGCGTCATGGCCCGCCCCCGAGGGCATGCGCCGGTGTGTCAGCCCCAGCGCCGCGGCCCCCGCCTCGACGGCGTCGACCAGCGTTGCGTCGAAGGCCACCGGTTCGAACCGGGCCAGCGTGCGGCGCGACAGGCGGCAGCCCTCGGCGGCGGCGAAAGCCTCGGCTTGCGCGAAAAGACGGGCCTCGGCCGCCTGAAGCCGGGCCTCGTCGGCGTTGCGCAGATCGACGGTCAGTACGGCGCGTTCGGGGATCACGTTGACCAGATCGGGCGTCAGCGCGATCCGGCCCACGGTCGCGACCTGCGGCGGGCCGAACGCGTCGGCGATGGCCCGCGCCTCGGCCGCGATCCGCGCCGCCACCAGCCCCGCGTCATGGCGCAGCGCCATCGGCGTGGTGCCGGCATGGGCGGCCTGCCCCTCGACCGTGATCTCGGTCCAGGAAATCCCCTGCACCCCGGTCACGACCCCGATGGCAAGCCCTTCGGCCTCCAGCACCGGGCCCTGCTCGATATGCAGCTCCAGATAGGTGTCGGGTGCCAGCGCACCCACCGGGTGGGACCCGGCGGCGCCGATGGCTGCCAGCGCCTCGGCCACGCTGACCCCGTCGATCCCGACCTTGGCCAGTATCTCGTCCAGGTCGAGCCCGCCCTGCGCGACGCCCGATCCCATCATGTCGGGGGCGAAGCGCGCGCCTTCCTCATTGGTGAAGAAGGCCACGGCCAGCGGCCTTTCAGTCTCTATTCCGGCCTGGATCGCACTTTCGATGACCTCGAGCCCGCCCAGAACGCCCAGCACCCCGTCATAGAGCCCGCCGGTCGCGACCGTGTCGATATGCGAGCCCATCACCACCGGCGCGCCACTCGACCGCCCCGGCCGGATCGCCCAGCAATTGCCGATCACGTCGGTATGGACGTCAAGCCCGAGGTCGCGGAACCAGCCGGTGACCAGCGCGCGGCCCTCGGCATCCTCGGGGGTCAGGGCCAGCCGCTTGCAGCCGCCGCCGGGCAGGGCGCCGATCCGGCCCAGTGCGGCGATCCGGCCCATCAGCCGGTCAAGGTCGATCGTCAGGTCCGCTGTCATGCCTCGGCCCTCACCTCGGCGGCCGGGCGCCCGGCCAGTTTCTCGTAAAGCGCGGGGTCGGTGTCGCCCTCGGTACCGAAGAGCAGCACCCGCGAGTCCGGCCCCAGACCCAGCGCCGCCGCGGCCTCGGGGTTGGCGGCGGCAGCCATCAGCGCGGCCAGTCCTGCGACGGCGGATTCGCCCGCGACGATGGCCGGATCGCCCGGCAGGGGACGCGCGAGCCGCCGCATCATCGCCACCGCATCCCTGTCGGCGACCGAGACCGCGGCAAAGGCCAGCGGCTTCAGCACCTCCCAGGCCAGAAGCGAGACCTCGCCGCAGGCAAGCCCCGCCATCAGCGTGTCGAGATCGCCGGTGACGGCGGTGGGCGTGCCCGCGCGGATCGTCTCGACCCAGCAGGCGGAGGCCTCGGGATCGGCCAGGATCGCCTTCGGCGCGGCCGCGCCATGGCGGCGGCGGAACTGGGCTGCCGCCGCCGCCGCGACGCCGCCGACGCCCGTTTGAACGAAGATATGGGTGGGGGCGGCGCCAAGCTGGTCGGCGGCCTCGGCCGCCATCAGTTCATAGCCCTGCATCACGTCCTTCGGGACCTCGGTATAGCCCGGATAGGAGGTGTCAGAGACCACGAACCAGCCCTCGCGGGTGGCGGTCTCCTGCGCCTCGCGGACGCTGTCGTCGTAATTTCCGGCACAGCGGCGGACCTCGGCGCCATAGGCCTCGATGGCGGCCTTGCGGCCCTCGGACACGGTCGCGTGGATGAAGATCGTACAGCGGCAGCCGAACGTGCGCGCGCCCCAGGCGACCGACCGGCCGTGATTGCCGTCGGTGGCGCAGCAGACGGTGATGGCGGAGACGGTTGCGGCATGATCGCCCGCGAGGATCGCCTCTGCCGTCGGTTCGGCGATGCCCTCGCGGGCGGCGATCTCGCGCGCAAGCAGCCGCAGCACCGCATAGGCCCCGCCCAGTGCCTTGAAGCTGCCCAGCCCGAAGCGCCCGGCCTCGTCCTTGTAGTGAAGCCCGGCGATCCCGGCCTCGGCCGCAAGCCCGGGCAGGCTCAGCAGCGGGGTCGGCGCATAGCCAGGCCAGGCGGCGATGGTGGCGCGGGCGCGGGCGAAGGCGGCGTCGTTCAGAACGGCCTCTTGCGCGGGGCCGTAGCCGGGCGCGCAGTGAGGGTTCAGGACGATCTCGGTCCGGGCGCCCTGGCCCAGCGTGTTGGTGAAGGAAAGCGTCTGGGTCATGGTCCCCTGCATGGTCAGTTGAGCCGCCCCGCGCGGTGGCGGATCGCCTCGGCGATCACCACGAGGGCGATATTGCCCAGCACGATCAGCACGGCGAGCGCGTTGAGGCTGGGAGAAAGGTCGAAGCGGAAATCGGACGCCACCAGCACCGACAGCGCCTGCTGGCGACCCGACAGGAAGGCGGTCAGCACATATTCCGACGAGGACAGCACGAAGGCGATCACCCAGGCGGCCATCAGCCCGTTGCCCATCAGCGGCAGCACCACCCGGCGGAAGCTCGACCAGCCCGAGGCGCCCAGATCGGCGGCGGCCTCGATCAGGCGGCGGTCGATGCGGATCAGGACCGAGGCGACGATGACCGTGGTGAAGGGCAGGATGATGACCGACTGCCCCGCGATCACCGTCAGGAGCGAGCGCGACACGCCCAGTTCCTTGAAGAGGATCAGTTGCGCCACGGCAAGGATCAGCCGCGGCACCAGGAAGGGCAGCAGCAGAAGCGCCGCGAAGAGAACGCGGAAGCGGGTGGCGTAGAAGGTCAGCGCCAGGGCCGCGGCAGCCCCTAGGAGCGTGGTCAGAAGCGCCACCGGAAAGGCCACCGCCAGCGTGGTCAGGAACCCGCCGCCCAGACGGCCGTCGCCGAGGATCTCGGCGAACCACTGGCCGGTGACGCCGGTCAGCGGAAAGGCCATGACATCCGAGGCATTGACCGAGAACAGCGCGATCATGGCGATCGGCAGATACATGAAGCCGAAGACGAGGCAGACCCAGAGCGTTCCGAGACGGGACATTCAGGCGCCCTCCGCCACGAGGCTCGACCGCCGGATCAGGGTGGCGCCCGCGCCGAAGCACAGCATCAGGATCGCCAGCATGGTCCAGGCGATGGCCGAGCCCAGCGGCCAGTCGAAGGCGGTGCCAAAGAGGTCGTTGATGGCCGAGATCACGGTCACGCCCGAGGCCCCGCCCAGAAGCTGCGGCGTCAGATAGTCGCCCACCACCATCACGAAGACCATCAGCCCGCCCGCGATCAGCCCGGGCGCGGTCAGCGGCAGCGTCACCCGCCGAAATCGGTCCCGCCCGGGGGCGCCCAGGTCGGCTGCGGCCTCCAGCCAGGCATCGTCGAGGCTTTCGAAGGCCAGCCACAGCCCGATCACCATGAAGGGCAGGTAGTTGTAGGTCAGCGCGATATGGGTGGCGAGCGGGCTGAACAGCAGCCCCTGCAACGGCGCGTCGATGGCGCCAAGCCAGATCAGGCTGCGGTTGATCGCGCCCTCGGCCCCCAGAAGCACCCGCCAGGCGAAGATGCGCAGCAGGTCCCCGGAATAAAGCGGCACCAGCAAGAGCGTCAGCAGCATGGTCTTGGCCGCGCCCGCCCGCTTGGCCAGGAACCAGGCGACGGGATAGCCGATCACGGCGGTGATCGCGGCAACCAGCAGCCCCGATCCGAAGGCGCGCGCGATCAGCCCGCGATAGGTCTCGGACTGCAGGATGCGGGCGTAGTTCTTCAGGCTCGGATCGTGCGAGATGGTGACGAAATCGACCGAGAAGAAGGAATAGGCAAAGAGGATCGCAAGGGGGGCGAGGCAGAGCGCGCCCAGCGCCGCGACCACGGGCATGGCCAGCCAGGTTCCGGCGGATTGCGGGCGCATCAGGCCGCCTCCCGCGCGATCCAGACCCGGTCGGGGTCGAAGGACAGCCGCACCGTCTCGCCCGGGGCGGGGGGCGGCCCGGCATGGGCAACCTGAAAGAGCTGCCCGCTGGCCACGCATTCCAGAAGCCAGTCAGCGCCGCGATAGACCGCGTGGGTCACTTCGGCGGGCGTGCCGGTGTCCCCCAGCGCCACCTGTTCTGACCGCAGGCACAGCACCGCGCGCGCCCCCACGCTCAGCCCGCTCACCCCGGGCACGACATGCCGGCCCAGCGCGGTCTCGATGGCATAGCTCTTGCCGACCTGACCGAGGATGCGCCCCGGCAGGCACGAGGCGCCACCTATGAAATCGGCCACATAGGCGGTGGCGGGGCGGGTGTAGATGTCGCCCGGCGCGCCCTGCTGTTCGATCCGGCCGTCGCGCATCACGACGATCCGGTCCGACAGGGCAAAGGCCTCTTCCTGGTCGTGGGTCACATGCAGGAAGGTCATGCCCAGCCGCCGTTGCAGGTCCTTCAGCTCGATCTGCATGTCCTTGCGCATCCGGCGGTCGAGCGCCGACAGCGGCTCGTCCAGCAACAGAAGGCGCGGTTCGTTGACGATGGCGCGGGCCAGCGCCACGCGCTGTTGCTGGCCGCCCGACAGCTGGCGCGGCCGCCGGTCGGCCATGGCCTCCATCCGGACGGTCGCCAGCGCCTCGCGGGCGCGGGCCTTGATCCTGTCCTTGGGGACCGACCGATAGCTGAGCCCGAAGGCCACGTTTTCCAGAACCGACAGATGCGGGAACAGCGCGTAGCTTTGAAAGACGGTGTTGATCGGACGCCGGTTCGCGGGCAGATCGTCCAGTCGCATCCCGTCCAGCATCAGCGCGCCCGATCCGATGGCCTCGAAGCCCCCGACCATGCGCAGGAGCGTGGTCTTGCCGCAGCCCGAGGGCCCCAGCAGGGTCACATAGCTTTCATGCGCCAGCGACAGGTCGATCCCCCGCACCGCCTGCACCGACCCGTAGGACTTGTGCAGCGCGATGACCTCCAGCAGCGGGCGCGTCCGGCGCCCGGCTGCGGTTTTTGCGGCAACAGCCATTCTCAGCTGGCCTTCACTTCGTTCCAGAGGGCGACCCAGTCGCCATAGCGGGGCGGGTTCTGCTTCCAGACGAAGCTGTCCATCACCGACAGGTCCTTGACGAAGATCTTGTCCTGCTGCTCGTCGCTCAACAGGTCGCGCGCGGCCGAGGTCGATTGCGCATAGGGGCCGCCCACCGCCAGCATCTTGCCGTAATCGGGGCCCAGCAGGTAGTCGACCAGCGCGAAGGCCGCGTCGAGCCGCGCACCCTCGACACCCTTCGGTACGGCGATGGTATCGCACCAGCCGATGACGCCTTCCTTCGGCTTGGCCATGCCCATGTCGATGCCTTTGGCGCGAAGATCGTAATAGGGCGGCACCCAGGAGAAGGCGCAGACCACCTCGCCGGTGGCAAAGAGGTTGGTCAGGTCGCCGATCGAGTTCCAGTAGGTGCGCAGCTTCGATTTCTGGATCTTCAGAACCTTCTTCACCTCGGCCAGCTGGCGGTCGTCCATGGTGAACATCTCGGATTCGGGGATGCCCAGATACATCGCCGCGATCATGATGCCTTCCAGCGCATAGTCGCGCATGGCCAGCTTGCCGTTATAGGCGTCGCCCTCGAAGAAGACCGACCAGTCGGGCTCGGCTTCCATCAGATCGGCGCGGTAGACGATGGGGTTGATGCCCCAGTAGAACGGGATGCCGTAGGTCTGTCCGTCGACCTTGCCCAGCGGCGTCTGCTTGAAGGTGTCGTAAAGCTTGGCGGCGTTCGGCACCCTGGCAAAGTCGATGGGCTGCAGCAGGTCCGAGGCGGTGTAATATTCGACCTTGTCGAGCCCGGGCGTGATCAGGTCGACGGAATCGGCACCGCCGGCGCGCAGCTTGGCGAACTGTTCGTCATCGGTGCCGATGAAGGTCTTGGTCAGGGAGATGTCGTTGGCGGCAAGGAACGGGGCAAGGTAGTCGTCCTTGGCGAGGTTCTCCCAGGTCATCCACAGGATGCCGGTGGCGGCATCGGCCCGGAAGGCGGGTCCAAGCGCGCCCAGCGCCGTCCCGGCCAGGGCCGTCTTCAGAAGGTCTCTGCGGTTCATGCGGTGTCCTTTCGTAGCGGAATGGGAAGGGGCAGGCCGTCCTGGCGTCAGACTGGAAATGAAAATGAATTTTCGCAAAATATAAAATAGCGAAACTATGATTTCATCCCTCATCTGCCGCACGAATGGGCGTCTCGCATCGGGATGCGCCTCGAAATCAAGCGCAAGATGTTTGCCGGGCCGTCCGGACAGGAGCGCCAGAGGCGGAGTGAAAACAGATTTGCGCCTGAGTCGGTTCTGTGAAAACGTCGCGCCATGACCATGCCCGGCGCGCAAATGGAAGACGGGGCCGAACCGGCCGGATCGCTGCTCAAGCGGATCCACCGGGCCTATGACGGCCTGCCGGGGGGCGAACGCAAGGTGGCCGACGCGATCCTGTCGGCGCCGCACGAAATGGCGGTCTGGACCGCCTCGGAGCTGGCGGCGCAGGCGGGCGTGTCGAACGCCACGGTCAGCCGGATCGTGCAGCGGCTTGGCTATCGCAATTTCGAAAGCGCCCGGCTTGATGCGCGCAAGCTGCGCGAGACCGGCTCGCCCCTGTTCATGACCGAAGAGACCGAGCCGGGGCAGGAGGGGCGACCCTTCGCCCGGCTGATCCGGGCCGAGGCCGACCTGATCGAGGCGACGCTGACACGGGTCGATCCGGCGCTGCTGCGCGAGGCGGCCGGGGCCTTGGGGCAGGCGCGGCGGGTGCGGGTCATGGGCTTTCGCAACAGCCGGTTCCTGGCCGATTACCTGACCGCCCAGCTGGCCCAGATCCGGCCCGATGTCGCGCCGCTGCTTCTTGATGGACAGACCGCGGCCGAGGGCATTGCCGGGCTCGGCCCCGAGGATGTGGCAGTCATCGTCGGGCTCCGGCGGCGCCCGGCGCGGTTCTCGCGGCTGGTGCAGGCGGTGGCCGCGCGCGGCACGCGGGTGCTGCTGGTCTGCGATGCCAGCCTGCGCGGCGCCCCGGCCCATGCCGTCTGGACCTTCACCTGCGCGGTGGAAACCCGCACGCCGCGCGATTCCTATGCGGGCGCGCTGGCGCTGATGCGGCTTCTGGCGACGGACTGCGCTGCTGCGCTGGGCGAGGCGGGCCTTTCGTACCTGAACGAGGTCGAGACCCTGCGCGAGGATCTCGACGAACTGGAACTGTCCGACCCGGGCACCTGAGCCGCCTCAGATGTCGAAGACGACGCCCTGGGCCAGCGGCAGCTCGCGCGAATAGTTGATGGTGTTGGTGGCGCGGCGCATGTAGCCCTTCCAGGCGTCCGACCCGCTTTCGCGCCCGCCGCCGGTTTCCTTCTCGCCACCGAAGGCCCCGCCGATCTCGGCGCCCGACGTGCCGATATTGACGTTGGCGATGCCGCAATCGGACCCGCGGGCCGACAGGAACAGCTCCATCTCGCGCAGATCGGTGGTGAAGATCGAGGACGACAGCCCGGCGCCCACCGCGTTATGCGCCTCGATCGCCGCGTCGAGGTCGCTGTATTTCATCACGTAGAGGATGGGCGCGAAGGTTTCTTCCAGAACCGGGCCGGTCTGGTCGGGCATCTCGACCAGCGCGGGGCGGGCGTAGAAGGCGGTGTCGGGGCCGATGGCCACGCGCTCGCCGCCATGAACGGTTCCGCCCGCCGCGCGCGCGGCTTCCAGCGCGGACTGCATCGCCCGATAGGCGGCGCCGTCGATCAGGGGCCCGACCAGCGCCGCGGTCTCCAGCGGGTTGCCGACGGTGACCGAGCCATAGGCCCGGATCAGGCCGGGCACGAGCGCGTCATAGACATCCTCGTGCACGAAAAGCCGCCGCATCGTGGTACAGCGCTGTCCGGCCGTGCCCATCGCCCCAAAGGCCACCGCCCTCAGCGCCATGTCGAGATCGGCCGAGCGGCAGACGATGCCCGCATTGTTGCCCCCCAGTTCCAGGATCGCGCGGCCGAAGCGGGCCGCCACCTTCGGCCCGACGATCCGCCCCATCCGGGTCGAGCCGGTTGCCGAGACCAGTGCAACATCGGGGCTGTCGACCAGCGCCGCGCCGACCTCGGCGCCGCCGATCAGCACCTGCGCCAGCCCCTCGGGCGCCTCGCCGAACCGTGCAAGCGCGCGGTCGAGGATCGCCATCGACGCAAGCGCGGTCAGTGGGGTCTTTTCCGAGGGTTTCCAGATCACCGGATCGCCGCAGACCAGCGCCAGCGCCGTGTTCCAGGACCAGACCGCGACCGGAAAGTTGAAGGCCGAGATCACGCCGACCACCCCCAGCGGGTGCCAGGTTTCCATCATCCGGTGGCCGGGGCGCTCGGTCGCGATGGTCAGCCCGTAAAGCTGGCGCGAGAGGCCCACCGCGAAATCGCAGATGTCGATCATCTCCTGCACCTCGCCCGCGCCTTCCGAGGGGCTCTTGCCCGCCTCGATCGACACCAGACGGCCAAGCTCGGCCTTGGCCGCGCGCAATTCCTCGCCGAAAAGCCGGATCAGTTCGCCCCGCCTGGGCGCGGGCACCATGCGCCAGACCCGGAAGGCCGCCTTGGCGCGGGCGATGGCGGCGGCGGTCTCGTCGGCGGTCGCGGGTGCGGGATCGGCAATCGCTTCGCCGGTGATGGGCGAAAAGCTGGTCATGCCGCCGCCGGTAAAGGCGCCGCGCGCGATGCCAAGATGTGCCAGAAGCGCGTCGGTTTCGGTTTTCAGGGTCATTTGCGATCCTTCCTGCTGGGCTTGGGCCAAGGCCCCGGACCGGGGCACCGGGCCGGGCCTATTCGACGACATAGACAAGGGCGGTCATCGCCAGGGCGAGCGACATGGCGACCAGCGTGAAGCCCCGGTTGACCCTGAACGTCACATGATGGGGCGGGCGGTTCAATTGCCGACCGGTGATGATCGACATGGCCGAGATCGGCGAGGCCGAGATCGCCAGCGCCCAGGCCAGGCACAGCGCAAGCCCCAGCGCATAGGGGTGCTGGGCGCCGACCGGGCTGGCGCCGAACAGTTGCGCGGCCATCACCATGACGATGGAATGCGGGATCATCAGCGCGCCCGCGCCCGGGATCGCCAGCAGACAGGCGAGGATCACCGCAAGCGGCGGCAGGGACCCGCGCTCGATCAGTGCGTCGATGCCCATCGCCTGCGCCCCCTGGGCGACCGCCGCGCCGATCACGGCGGCGGCCAGGAAGATGGTGCTTTCGGTCGCCATGCCCTCGGAGGCGGCCGAGACCCGGGCCAGCGTGCCGCCGCCGGATCGGGGCAGGCCGCGCTCGATCCGGGGCCAGATCACGGCCAGAAGCGGCAGCACGATGCAGGCGGCAACGAGGAAACTGATGTCCAGCAGGCGGTGCAGGAGGATCGTTACGGCGACAAGCCCCGCCACGGCCGCCAGCACCGCGACCAGCGCGGCGGCCGATCCGGGCGGAGGGGCCTCGGCCGCCTGACCCGACGGCGCGTGCGCCTTTCGCGCGTCGAGAAGCGCGGTGCTGACCGCGATGGTCAGGGCCGCGGCCAGGGCCAGCGCCAGGAACAGCACCGGGTCGAGCGTGGGGATCGAACTGGTGACGATGGCAAAGCCCAGCCCGATGGGCGACCAGACCGTCATCATGAGCGTGCCGCGCAGCGCGGCCAGCGTCATCGCCCCGGTGTCGATCCGCCGCCGCCCCTCGGCCGCGCGGCGGGCATCGTGATCGGCTGCGATATCCGAGATCATGCCGATGGTGCCGATATTGAACAGCACCGAAATGGCTTGCGCGCCCAGACTGACCGCGAGGATCCGCACCCGCGCGGTATGGGCAAACAGCGCCTCGGCCGCCCGTCCGATGGCCTTCGAGCCGCGCACCGGCGCCCGGATCAGCGCCAGCGCCGTCAGGAAAGCCGAAAAGGCCGTGCCCTGCATCAGCGCGTGCCGCATTGCGGGCATCGCCTCGGGCAGCGCCATCGCCACCAGCGCGACCGACAGTGCGGCGGCGGCAAGAAAGATCCGCGCGATCCGCGACACCCGGCCCAGCCGCAACAGCGCCAGCGCCACCGCCGCGATGGCCGCGATGTCCAGAAGCGCGCCCGCGCCCGCCAGCCGTCCCCTGGCAAGCGTCCCCGCGATCAGCGCCGACAGCAGCAGGATCGAGAGGCTCCCCGCGGCGCGGGACAGAAGTTGGGGCGGGACCTGATGGGTCAGGTGCAGGCTTGGCATGTCTGGGTCTCGTCAGTGGTCGGATAGAAGGTGCAGGGCCACCGCACCGGCGCGGAAGACCAGCTCGCGCCCCCGGCGAAGCGGCGCGGGCGCGAGCCTCGAGACGGGTAGCGGCATCGCCTCGAGCGGCAGGTCGCCCGCGACATGGGCGGCGATGGCCTTGCCGAAGACGGTGCCGGGTGCGATGCCCCGGCCGTTATAGCCAGCCATGGCGATTGCATTCTCGCCCGGCAGGTGCAGGCGTGGCAGGTGATCGCCGGTCATGCCGATCCAGCCGAACCAGTGCGTTGCAAAGCCGATGCCCCTCAGCTGCGGAAAGATCCGGTGCATGGCGCGCAGCGCCCAGGCGCGATGGACCGCGAAATCGGGCGTGGCAAGCTGCCCGACCGACCCGAAGACCAGCCGTCCGTCGGCATCGAGCCGGAACGAGGACAGCACCTGCCGCGTATCCCAGCAGCCCTCGCCCCCCGGCAGGATCGTCGCGCGGATCTCGGGCGGCAGGGGCGGCGTCGCCATGTTGAAATAGGGCAGGCGGACCTGTTCGCGGCGCAGCCCGGCCGCGACCTGCCGGGTATAGACGTCGGTCGCCAGCACCAGCCATTTCGCGCGAACCTGACCGGCCGGGCTTCGGGCCACCCAGTCGCCCCCCTCGCGGACAATTCCGGTGGCCGGGCTTCGGGCGTGGATCACCGCGCCTGCGGCCATTGCGGCCCGGGCGAGCCCGCGGCCATAGGCCAGCGGCTGCACCGTGCCCGCGCGCCGGTCCCAAAGCGCCCCGGCATAGGACCCGCCGCCGATCCGGTGGTACGCCTCGGCGGCATCCAGCAGCTCGACGGGGGCGCCGCGTGCGCGCCATTGCCGGGCGCGCTCGGTCAGCTCGGCCAGCCCGGCCGCGCCGACCCCGCAATGCAGCGTGCCGTTCCGCACCGCCTCGCAGGCGATCCCGTGCCGCGCGATCAGGGCAAAGACCTCGGCCGGGGCGGACCCCAGAAGCTCCAGCAGCCGGGGGCCGTAGAGCGGACCCAGCGCCTTCGGCATCTGGTCGGGCAGGGTCCACATCCCGGCATTGACCAGCCCGACATTCCGGCCCGAGGCGCCAAAGCCGACCTCTGCCGCCTCAAGCACCACGGCCCGCAGGCCCGCCTCGGCCAGATGCAGCGCGGCCGACAGCCCGGTATAGCCCGCGCCGACGATCACGACATCGGCCTCGGCGGGCCCTGTCAGCGGGGGCGTGTCCGCCAAGGCCAGCGCGGGTGCGGTCTCTTGCCAAAGGCCATGGGAACGGGGGTGGTTCAGCATCTCGGGCTCCGGTCGAACGGCGCGGCGGGCAACCTCGTTCCCTCCGACATGCCCCAGCCGCGCGCGCGTTGCCAGTGCCGGATGCGCCAAAGGCGGCCCTCGGCCATCGGGGCCGACAGGCGCCGGTCCCGCTTTCCGTTGACAGCGGGACCCGGCGGGCGGTCCAATCGCAGGAACTGCCCGCAGGGAGACCCAGCATGACCGACGAGCCCGCGTTGATGTCCTTGGCCCATGGCGGCGGCTGCGGCTGCAAGATCGCGCCCGGGGTGCTGAGCGAGTTGCTGGCGAAAATGCCCGGCCTGCCGGTGCCGCCCGATCTGCTGATCGGTACCGCCAGTTCCGACGATGCCGCAGTCTACCGGCTGAACGACAGCCAGGCGCTGGTCGCGACCACGGATTTCTTCATGCCGGTGGTGAACGACCCCTATGATTTCGGCCGCATCGCCGCGACCAACGCGTTAAGCGACGTCTATGCCATGGGCGGGCGGCCGATACTGGCGCTGGCGCTTCTCGGCATGCCCATCGCCAAGCTTTCCACCAATACCATCGGCCGTATCCTCGAAGGCGGCGCCGCGGCCTGTGCGGCGGCGGGCATTCCGGTTGCGGGCGGGCACAGCATCGATTCGGTCGAGCCGATCTACGGGCTGGTGGCGCTGGGCCTCGTCCATCCCGACCGGGTCCGGGCCAATACCGGCGCACGGCCGGGCGATCTGCTGATCCTCGGCAAGCCGCTTGGCACCGGGGTCATGTCGGCCGCGCTGAAGAAGGGGCTGCTTGATGCGGGCGGCTATGCCCGGATGATCGACACGACGACGCGGCTGAACACGCCCGGCCCCGATCTGGCCGTGCTTGACGGCGTGCATGCGCTGACCGACGTGACCGGGTTCGGGCTGGCGGGCCATGCGCTGGAACTGGCACGTGGCGCGGGTTGCCGGGCGGTGCTGGACTGGGGCGCGGTGCCGGTGATGGACGGCGTGCGCGCGCTGCTGGCGGCGGGTTGCGCGACCGGTGCCTCGGGCCGGAACTGGCAGAGCTATGGCACAAGCGTCCTGTTGCCCGACGGGTTCGCCGAGGACGACCGCGCGCTTCTGACCGACCCGCAGACCAGCGGCGGGCTTCTGGTCAGCACGGCCCCCGATACGGCAGAGGCGGTGCTGGAGATCTTCGCCCGGCACGGCTTCGAGGCGGCCAGGCGGATCGGGCGGATCGAGGCCGCGGATGGCGCAGCCCCGGGGGTCGCGCTGACCTGAGCGTCACAGATAGCTGGTCGGCACGGCGGTGGTGAATTTCAGCTCTTCCATCGAGATCGAGGAATTGATCTGCGAAAAGTCGAGCCGCTCGATCATCGTCTTGTAGACCCGGTCATAGGTCGAGATATCGGGCACCACGACCTTGAGGATGTAGTCCGTCGCCCCGGTCAGCCGGTAGGCCTCGACGATCTCGGGGATGTCGTCGATCAGCGCGCGGAAGCTGTTCAGCCAGGACGCCTCGTGGCGGGGCGCGGTGATGCCGATGAAGACCGTCATGCCCACATTGGCGCGGGCATGATCGACGACCGCGACCCGGCCCTTGATCACGCCCGCCTCTTCCAGCCGCTTGATCCGCCGCCAGCAGGGGGTGGGGCTGAGTCCCACGATATCGGCCAGCGCGTTCACCGCCAGATCGGCGTCGCGCTGCAGGATCTCGAGGATCTTGCGGTCGATCTCGTCGAAATCGGGCATCTCTGCCGATTTCCGGTCCGCCCCGCGGGTCTTGCGGCTGGTGCTCATGCGGGACGGAACTCCAGCACTGCCCCGGCGCAATCGGCGGGCGCCAAAGCCAGACCGTCGGCGGTTTCGACCGGCGCGAGTCCGGCCCCGGCCAGGCAGGCTGCCGTCGCCGCCATGTCGTCGGACTTGAGCGCAAGCCCGGCAAATCCCTCGGTGGGCGCCGCAGACAGGTCGAGCCCGGGGAAGCGCGCGGCCAGAGCGGCCCCGGTCAGGCAGAGGATCGGCGCCGAATTCGGGCCGGTCTCGACCCTGGCCCCGCCGTCGATGGGCAGAACCGCTCCGGCGGCGAACAGCCGGGCCAGCCGGGCGGCGGCGGCCTCGGGATCGGCGCTTTGGGCGAATATCGCGGCCAGACCGCAGGCGCGGTTCGGATGGGTCAGAAGCTCGCGCAGCCAGACGGTTTCGCGGGTCTTGTGCTGGCACATGAAGACCAGACCGAAGGGCAGTTCGGCCTCGGCGTAGGGAAGGGTGGCGAAGGCCGCGGACGCGGTGCCGCCGCCCGGCAGCGGCACCGGGCGCTCGAAATGCCCGACCTCGCCGGTGGCGATCCCCAGCGCGTCGAGCGCGGTCTTGGCGGCGTCGGCATCGTCGATCCGGCAGGCGACCGCGCGCAGCCCCTCGCCCTCGCGCGCCAGAGCCTCGCGCCGGGGCGCGTTGCCCTCGGTGGGCGTCACGATGCCCAGCAGCTCCATGTAATCGGCGGGGAACATGAGGGTGTAGTTCGCCGTGCCCTTGGCCGCGCTGTGCAGGCCCTTGGGCGACAGCGTGAAGCCCAGGCGGCGGTAGGCCTCGGCCGACCGGTCGAGATCCTCGACCAGCAGAAAGACGTGATCGACGCCTTTTACGGGATGGCTCATCGGAAGCTCCTTCAGTTCAACGGGCGGGTCAGCGGGGCGCGCGCAGCACCGGCGCAAAGGTGATTTCATGGATCGCGACATTGGGGTTCATGCCCGCGACCTGCAGCGCCAGTGCCGCAACATCCTCGGGCTGGATCACCTCGGCCGCGCGGGCCGGGTCGAAGCCGGGCCGTCCGTTCAGCAGCGGCGTCGCCACCTCGCCCGGGCAAAGCGCGGTCGAGCGGATGCCGTTTTCGCCCTCCTGCGCGTTGAGGCTGGCGCTGAGATCGGTCAGCGCGTGTTTCGAGGCGCCATAGGGCACGCCCGCGACCGGCGCATGGAACCGCCCGGCCCAGGACGAGGTATGGATCATCACGCCGGATTTCTGCCGCCGCATCGGCCCCAGCGCCGCGGCGATGACATTCAGCGCGCCGGTCAGGTTGGTGGCGATCACCCGGTCCCAGCTGTCCCAGTCAAGCTCGTCCCAGCGCCGGAGCGGCACGTTCAGCCCTGCATTGTTGCACAGCACGTCGATCCGCCCCGCCCACTGGACGATCTCTTCGGCAATTGACAGAATGCGCGCCCGGTCGGTGACATCGCCGGCAAGGACCCGCAGCCGGTCGCCGGAGCCGCCAAGTTCCTCGGCCAGCGCGGTCAGGCGGTCCTCCGAACGCGCGGTCAGCGCGATGCGGTAGCCCGCCCCGGCGAAGGCCCGCGCCATGGCCGCGCCAATTCCGGAACCGGCGCCCGTGATCCAGACACAGTTCTGCATATTTGTTCACCCTCTCTGCGAATATGGGGGAATGTTTTCGCGCAGTATAGCCAAAAAGGTAGGATGTCCTTCCGAAAATCATCGTTGGGGCGCAAAATTTGCATTGACGTTGCTGTCGGGTTGCCGCTTTTTGGTCGGGCGGACGCTTCCGGGGCGCATGCCCGGATGGCAAGACCATAACAACAGGGATTTCGACATGATCACGACCAGCAGATCGGCCTGCGGATCGGCATGGGGCTGGCTTCTGGCCGGGGCTGCCGTCTCGGCCCTGGCGGGACCCGCCGCGGCACAGGAGCCGCGGCACGGCGGCACCGCCATCATCCACATGCCCTCGGAACAGCGCATCCTGAACCCCGCGCTACGGGCCTCGACCGGGGTCTACAACATCACCGGCAAGATCATGGAGCCGCTGATCGACAAGTCCTATGACGGCCCCGTGGGGGTGCTGGCGACGGACTGGTCCTCGACCGAGGACGGGCTGCACATCACCGTCAAGCTGCGCGAGGGCGTCAACTGGCACGACGGCGAGCCCTTCACCTGCGACGACGTCGCCTTCTCGGCGATGGAGCTGTGGAAGCCGCTGCTCAACTATTCCTCGACGCTGCAGCAGTACCTCGAGTCGGTCGACTGCACCGATCCCCATACGGCCGTGTTCAACTATTCCCAGCCGATGCCGCTGGACCTGTTCGTCGCGGCGATGCCCGATCTTGGCCATCCGGTGCCCAAGCATCTTTACGAGGGCACCGACATCATGCGGAACGAGCACAATACCGCGCCGGTCGGTACCGGGCCGTTCAAGTTCGTCGAGTACAAGCGCGGGCAATACGTGATCGCCGAGCGCAACGACGATTACTGGCGCGGCAAGGAATATCCCTATCTCGACCGCATCGTCTGGCGCTTCATCCCCGACAAGTCGGCGGCGGCGGCGGCCATCGAGGCGGGCGAGATCCACGAGTCGGGCTTCAACGGCGTCTCGATGGCCGATATCGAGCGGTTCTCGAAGATGGACGGCTTCGATGTCGGGACCCAAGGCTACGAGAACAACGTCGCCCACTCGACCGTCGAGTTCAATCACCGCAACCCGATCCTCGCCGATCTTAAGGTGCGGCAGGCGATCTATCACGGGCTCGACATCGACTATGCGATCAAGACCATCATGCGCGGCTATGCCAAGCCGGGCCGGGGTCCGATCCCGTCCGCCGGCGGCGCGAACTACACCGATGACGTGACCACCTATGCCTACGATCCCGAGCTGGCCAAGAAGATGCTGGACGAGGCCGGCTATCCCGAAGGTCCCGACGGCATCCGGTTCAAGCTGCGCCACCGGCCTGCGCCCTGGGGCGAATATACCCAGCTCTGGGCCGAGTATTTCGCCCAGGCGATGAAGGAGATCGGCATCGAGGTCGAGATCCTGACCAATGACGCGCCGGGCTTCCTGAACGGGGTCTATCGCGACCACGATTTCGACACCGCGAACGGCTGGCACCAGTTCCGGTCGGACCCGGCCGTGTCGACCATGGTCTGGCTGCGCTCGGGCTCGCCGGCGGGAACGCCCTGGTCGAACCAGTTCGGCTGGCAGTCCGACGAGATGGACCGGATGATCGACGAGGCCCAGGCGGAGCTCGATCCCGACCAGCGGGCCGCGGACTATCACGCGATCCAGAAGCTCGCGATGGAAGAGATCCCGGTGATCTTCGCGATCGAGCATCCCTTCATCTCGGTCACCTCGCAGAAGCTGCACAACCACCACAACACCCCGCGCTGGAACTCGTCGAGCTGGTACGATCTCTGGCTCGAGAAGTGATCCGATGACCCCGGGTCCGGGCGGCGCGACCGTCCGGGCCTGGCCCCCCTTCCGGAACCCCCGACATGCAACTGACCCAAGTCCTTTCCTATGCGCTGCGGCGGCTTTTGCAGGCCGTGCCGGTGGTGATCCTGATCATGGTGGGCACCTTCCTGCTGCTGAAGCTGGCGCCCGGCGATACCGTCGATGCGCTGGTCGGCGACATGGGTGGCGCCGATGCCGCCTATATCGCGCGGCTGCGCGCCGAATACGGGCTGGACCAGCCGGTCTGGGTCCAGCTCGGACGCTACATGGCCAAGCTGATCCAGTTCGATTTCGGCTGGTCCTTCGTCTACGAACAGCCGGTAGCGGCGATCCTGTGGGAACGGCTGGGCACCACGCTGATGCTGATGGGCACCTCCCTTTCGCTGGCGTTCTCGATCGGCGTGGGCCTCGGCGCCATCGCCGCCCGGCGCGCCTATTCGCTGACCGACAACGCGATCTCGACGCTGGGGCTGATCTTCTACGCGACGCCCAGCTTCTTTCTGTCGCTGATGATGATCCTCTTGTTCTCGGTCAAGCTGGGCTGGCTGCCGGTCAGCGGGCTGAGCGATGTCGCGGCCTTCTATACCGGCTGGGACCATGTGCTTGACGTCGCGCTGCACCTGATCATGCCGACTGCGGCGCTGTCGCTGATCTACCTGTCCTTCTATCTGCGGCTGATGCGGGCCAGCGTGCTTGAGGTTGCCGATCTGGACTTCGTGCGGACCGCGCGGGCCAAGGGCGCGGGCGAGACCCGGCTGATGATCCATCACATCATGCGCAACGCGCTTCTGCCGGTGGTCACGCTGCTGGGGCTGCAATTCTCGACCGTGCTGGGCGGCTCGGTGGTGGTCGAGACCATCTTCGCGCTGCCGGGCCTCGGCCAGCTGGCCTATCAGTCGGTGATCCAGCGCGACATGAACATGCTGATGGGCATCATCTTCCTCTGCGCGATCATCGTCGTCATCGTGAACTTCCTCACCGACCTGCTGTACGCCCGCCTCGATTCAAGGATCGCCCTGAAATGACCGCCGCGACCACCGACCTGCCGCGCGCCGAACCCGCCCCCGCCGTCGCGCTCTGGCGCCGTTTCGCCCGCAACCGCGCCGCCCTGCTGGGGCTGGTGCTGTTCGGGGCCGTGCTCGTGATGGCCGCGACGGCCGGGCTGATCGAGCCCACCGACCCGCTCCGCCGCGCGGGAGACCCGCTGACGAAGCCCTTCACCGACTGGGCCGTGCCGCTTGGCACCGATCAGCTCGGCCGCGATATCCTGGCCCAGCTGTTCCACGGGGCGCGGATCTCGCTGCTGGTCGGCGTTCTGGCGACACTGCTGTCGATTGCCATCGGGGTTGTCGTGGGCGCGCTGGCGGGCTTCTTCGGCGGCTGGGTCGACGACGTGCTGATGCGCGTGACCGAGGCCTTCCAGACCATCCCCAACTTCGTGCTTTTGCTGGCGCTGGTGGCGATCCTGGGGTCATCCATCGAATATATCACGCTGGCCATCGCCATCGTGTCCTGGACCGCGCCCGCGCGGATGGTGCGGGCCGAGTTCCTGTCGCTGCGCAGCCGCGAATTCGTCGATGCGGCGCGCAATCTGGGCGTCTCGAACGGGGCGCTGATCTTTCGCGAGATCCTGCCCAACGCGCTGCCGCCGGTGATCGTCTACGCCTCGGTCATCATGGCGCTGTCGATCCTTCTGGAAAGCGCGCTGGCCTTTCTGGGGCTCGGCGATCCCAACCATGCCAGCTGGGGCAACATGATCGGGCAGGGCCGCGCGGTGTTGCGCACCGACTGGTACTGCGCCGTCATTCCCGGCATCGCCATCGTGCTGACGGTGCTGTCCTTCTCGCTTCTGGGCGAGGGGCTGAACGACGCGCTCAATCCGAGGCAGAAGAAACAATGACCGATCCCGTTCTCGACATCCGTGGCCTCAGGATCGCCCTGCCCAAGGGGGCAGACCGGCCCTTTGCGCTGTCGGGCCTGGACCTGAGCGTGAACCCCGGCGAGATCGTCTGCCTGGTCGGCGAAAGCGGGTCCGGCAAGTCGCTGACCGCGGGCGCGATCATGCGGCTTCTGCCCGAACCCCATGTCCGCGTCGCCGACGGTTCGATCCGTTTCGAGGGGCAGGACCTGCTGGCCCTGTCCGAGCGCGAGATGAAACAGATCCGCGGCGACCGCATCGCCCAGATCTTCCAGGAGCCGATGACCGCGCTGAACCCGCAGAAGACCGTGGGCTGGCAGATCGACGAGGTGCTGCGGCTGCACACCGGGCTGGGCCGCAAGGCGCGGCGCGCCCGCGTGCTGGAACTGCTCGATCTGGTGCATATCCCGGACCCCCGGTCGGTCTATCATGCCTATCCGCATCAGGTTTCGGGCGGGCAGCGGCAGCGGGTGATGATCGCCATGGCGCTGGCCTGCGAGCCGAAACTGATCATCGCCGACGAGCCGACCACGGCGCTCGATGTCACCACGCAGCTGCAGATCCTCAAGCTGATCCGCGAGCTGCAGGAAAAGGAAGGCGCGGGCATTCTGTTCATCACCCACGATTTCGGCGTGGTGGCCGAGATTGCCGACCGGGTGGTGGTGCTGAGCAAGGGCGAGATGGTCGAACAGGGCACCGCGGCCGAGGTGCTGAACCGGCCGAAACATCACTATACCCGCGCGCTGATCGGCGCGATCCCGGCACTGGTGCCGCCGCGCCCGCGCGATTTCCGGGATGCGCCGGTGGTCCTGAGGGCCGAGGGACTGGTCAAGACCTTCGCCGCGCGCGGCAGCCTGATTTCGGGCAAGCGCGCGCCGGTGACGGCGGTCGACAACCTGTCCTTCACCTTGCGCCGGGGCGAGACGCTGGGCGTCGTCGGCGAAAGCGGATCGGGCAAGACCACCGTGTCGCGGATCGTGACCCGGCTGCTGGAATCCGATTGCGGCGCGGTCGAGGTCGCCGGCACCGACCTGCTGGCCTGCTCGCCCCGCGAGCTGCGCGAGATGCGGCGCCATATCCAGATGGTGTTCCAGGACCCTATGGCCTCGCTGAACCCGCGCAAGCGGGTCGAGGATCTGATCGCCCAGGGGCCCATCGTCCATGGCGCCGACCCGAAGGCCGCCCGCGCCCGCGCGCGCGAATTGCTGGAACTCGTGGAACTCTCGCCCGCCGCCGCCACGCGCTATCCGCATGAATTCTCGGGCGGGCAGCGCCAGCGGATCGGCATCGCAAGGGCGCTGGCGATGGAGCCCAAGGTGATCGTTGCCGACGAACCCGTCTCGGCGCTTGACGTCTCGGTGCAGGCGCAGGTGCTGAAGCTTCTGGCCGACCTGCGCGACCGGCTCGACCTGTCGGTTCTTTTCGTGACCCACGACCTGAGGGTCGCGGCCCAGCTGTGCGATCGGGTGATCGTGATGCAGAAGGGCCGGATCGTCGAGACCGGCGTCACTGCCGAGCTTTTTGCCGCGCCGAGCCATCCCTATACGCAACAGCTTCTGGCCTCGATACCGGGTCGCGGCTGGACGCCGCCCGACCTGGCAACGGACGCCGCCTGAAGGACCTTCCCATGTCACTGCATTTCGAAGACATCCGCCGCGCCCTGATCGGGGAGGGCGCCGCCATTCCCGGCCCGTTCGGCCCGCGCGCCCTGATCTATGCCGATTATGTCGCCTCGGGCCGGGCGCTGGGCTTTGTCGAGGACGCGATCCGGCGCCATGTGCTGCCGGCCTACGGCAACACCCACACCGAAACCTCCTATACCGGCCGCCGGACCACCGAGCTGCGCGAACTGGCGCGCGCGGCGGTGCGCGAGGGCATGGGCGCGGACGACGCCCATGCCGTTATCTTCTGCGGTGCGGGCAGTACCGGCGCCGCCGACAAGCTGGTCCGGGCGCTGCAGATGGGCGGGCGCGCCGGGCAGCTCGGCCCCGAGGCGGTGGTCTTCGTCGGTCCCTATGAGCATCACTCGAACGACCTGCCCTGGCGCGAAAGCGGGGCGAAGCTGGTCCGTATTCCGCTGGATGCGGCGGGGGCGCTCTGCCTCGGGACGCTGGAACGCGAAATCGCGGCCCATGCTGATGCGGCCCTGATGGTGGGGGCCTTCTCGGCTGCCTCGAACGTGACCGGCATCCGCACCGATATCCGCGCGGTCGCACGGCTCTTGCACGCGGCGGGCGGCTGGTGCGTGATCGACTTTGCCGCCGCCGCCCCCTATGTCGCGATCCGGATGGCCGAAAGCGCACCCGGCGCGGGCGACCGGATCGACGCGGCGCTGGTCTCGCCGCACAAGTTTCCGGGCGGACCGGGGGCCTCGGGCCTGCTGATCGCCGACCGGGCGCTGCTGAGCACGCCCCGGCCCACGGTGGTCGGCGGCGGCACGGTCAGCTTCGTCAGCGCGGCCGAGCAATGCTATGTCGAGGCGGTCGAGGCGCGCGAAGAGGCGGGCACACCGTCGATTGTCGGCAATATCCGGGCGGGCATGGTGCTGGCGCTGAAGACCGAGCTGGGCGCCGAGGCCATCGAGGCCCGCGAAGGCGAACTGCGCGCGCGCCTCGAGGCCGCGCTGGCCACCGAGCCGGGGATCGAGCTTCTGGGGCCGCGGAACGCGCCCCGGCTGGGGATCTTCTCGTTCAACATCCGGATCGGCGCACGGCATCTGCATCACGGGTTCGTCGTGGCGCTGCTGAACGATCTTTTCGGCATCCAGGCGCGCGGCGGCTGTTCCTGCGCCGGGCCCTACGGCCACCATCTGCTGGAGATCGACGACGCCCGCAGCCACCGCTTTTCCGAGGCCGTCGCGCGCGGCCATACCGCCTTCCGGCCGGGCTGGGTGCGGCTTGGGGTGAACTATTTCTTCTCGGACGAGGATATCGACCGTTTGGCCCGGGCGCTGGTCTTCATTGCGCAAAACGGGCTGGCGCTCTTGCCGCTGTACCGGCTGGACGTTGCGCATGGGGTCTGGCGCGCGCTGGGCGCCGAGCCCGCGCCGCCGCCCGGCAACCTTTCGGACCTCTGGGCGCTGCCCGAGGACGACGCGGCCGCCCCCGATTTCGAGACCTGCCTTGCCGAGGCGGCCCGTCTGGCCGAAAACGGCCGGGCCGCGGCCCCCACCGCCGCCGGCACCGCTCTTGATGCCGATGACGAGGCCTTGCGCTGGTTCTGGCTGCCCGACGAGGCCCATGCCGCGCTGACCGACGAGGAGACCCCTGCATGACCGATCCCGTGACCTTCCCGCCCTCGCTCTGGGCCGATACCGCGCCCGCCCGGACCCCGGCGCCCCCGCTCTCGGGCAGTGTCGAGGCCGATACCGTCATCATCGGCGGCGGTTTCACCGGGCTGTCGGCGGCGCTCCATCTGGCGCGCGAGGGCAAGCGGGTCGTGCTGCTGGAAGGTCAGGCCGTGGGCTGGGGCGCCTCGGGGCGCAACAATGGCCAGGTGATCCCGACCCTGACCGCGGCCGAGCCCGATGCCTGGGTCGCGCGGTTCGGCGAGACCGGGCGGCGCTTTGCCGAGCTGATCGGCGGCTCGGCCGGGCTGCTCTTCGACATCGTCCGCCGCGAAGGTCTGAAGGCCGAGGCCGAACAGACCGGCTGGTTCCAGCCCGCCCATTCGCCGGGCCGCGTCAAGCTGAGCGAAAAGCGGGTCGAGGCCTGGCAAAGGTTCGGCTTCGACGTCTCGCTGAAGGATGCCAGGGAAACCGCCGAGATCCTGGGCACCGACTTCTGGCATGGCGGGATGTATGCGCCCTCGGGCGGGCATATCAACCCGCTGGCGCTGGCCCGCGAACTGGCCCGCGCGGTCGAGGCCCATGGCGGCCGGATCCACGAACGGAGCCCGGTGAAATGGTTCGAGCGGCAGGGCGCCGAATGGGTCGCTGCGACCGCGACCGGCAAGGTCCGGGCGCGCGCGCTGATCCTGGCCAGCAACGCCTATACTGGCAAGCTGGCGGGCGGGCTGGCGCCGAAGATCGCGCGCAGCTTCATTCCCGTCCATTCCTGGCAGATGGCGACCGAACCGCTGGGCGAGAACCTGCGTGCAAGGATCCTGCCCGGGCGGCAGGCGGTGTCGGACACGCGGGGCGATCTGCGCTTCTTCCGCTACGACGCCCGCAACCGGCTGATCACCGGTGCCGCGATCATTCCGGGCTGGAACGATGCCGGGCGGGCCGAGGCCAAGGCCGCGCGGAACCTGGCCGAGGCCTTCTCCGAGCTTGGCGTGCCGAAGATGACCCATGTCTGGTCGGGCTATCTGTCGATGAACTGGGACCGCTTCCCGCGCGTTCACCGGCTTGGCCCCGACGGCTGGGCCTGGGCCGGGTGCAACGGGCGCGGCGTCGCGCTGGGCACCGCGCTTGGCCGCGAGATGGCGCGCGCCGTCGCGGGCGAGGACCCGCGCGGGCTGGCGCTGCCGGTGACCGCACCGCAGGCCTTCCCCTATCACGCGCTGCTGACCCGGCTCGCCCCGGCCTATCTGGCCTGGCTGCGCCGCAAGGACCTGACCGAACCCGATCTCTGAGCGAGGAGCCAAGAGAATGAACGACCTGCCGATCCTCGAACGCCGCCGCATCGAGGCAATGATCCTGAAACATGTCTTCGACGTCATCTCGGAACGTTCGGGCCGGGCCGAGGCCGAGGCGGTGATCGGCGAGACCTGCTCGCGCTCGGCGATCGAGCAGGGCCGGGCACTGGCCGCCGGTCTCGACCACGCCCCGGATCTGGTGGACTACGCCGCGATCCTGCCGAACTGGACGAAGGAAGACGCGCTGGAAATCGAGCCGCTGGAGATGTCGTCCGAAAAGATGGATTTCAACGTCACCCGCTGCCGCTATGCCGAGATGTATCGCGAGATGGGGATCGGCGATATCGGCCATCTCTTGTCCTGCAACCGCGATGGCGATTTTTGCATCGGCTACAATCCCGAGATCGAGATGACCCGCACCCAGACGATCATGAAGGGCGCGACCCACTGCGATTTCCGGTATCGCATGAAGAAGAAGGACTGAAGGATGGCCGTCGAGAACTGGGTCGCCAAACACATCTCTGAACTGGTCGAGTTCCGCCACGACCTGCACCGCCATCCCGAGCTTCTGTACGATCTGCCCCGGACCTCGGCGAAGGTGGCCGAGGCGTTGCGCGCGGCGGGGGTGGACGAGGTGCATGAGGGCATCGGCCGGACCGGCGTCGTCGGCGTGATCCGGGGCCAGAGCAATGCCTCGGGGCGGATGATCGGGCTGCGCTCGGACATGGACGCGCTGCCGATCCGCGAGGAAACCGGCGCCGACTGGGCCTCGACCGTGCCGGGCAAGATGCATGCCTGCGGCCATGACGGGCACACCACCATGCTGCTGGGCGCCGCTCGGCATCTGGCCGACAGCCGGGCCTTCGACGGCACCGTGATCGTGATCTTCCAGCCCGCCGAAGAGGGGGGCGCGGGCGCGAAGGCGATGATCGAGGACGGGCTTTTCGCCCGCTGGCCCTGCGACGAGGTCTACGGGATGCACAACCGCCCCGGCCTGCCGGTCGGGCAGTTCACCATCGCGCCGGGGCCGATCATGGCCTCGGTCGACGAGGTCAGGATCACCGTTTCGGGCCGGGGCGGCCATGCCGGGCGGCCGAACACCACCATCGACCCGATGCCGGTCGCGGCGGCGGTGATCCAAGCGGTGCAGACCCTGACTTCGCGCACCATCGACCCGATCGACAGCGCGGCGGTGTCGCTGTGTTCGATCCACGGGGGCGATGCGTTCAACGTGATCCCGCAGGACATCTCGATCACCGGCACCGTGCGCACCCTGCGCGAGGAGGTGCGCAACCATATCGAGGCGCGGCTCAAGCAGATGGTCGAGGGCATCGCCGCGGCCTGCGATGCGACCGGCCGGGTCGAGTATATCCGCCACTATCCGGTGACGGTGAACCACGCGGCCCAGACCGATCTGGCCGCCACCGCCGCGCGTGCGGTCGCGGGCGAGGGCGCGGTCACGACCGACATGCCGCCGACCCTCGGGGGCGAGGATTTCTCGTTCATGCTGAACGAGGTGCCGGGCGCGCTGATCAATATCGGCAACGGGCCGAGCGAGGGCCTGCACCACCCGCGCTACGATTTCAACGACGAGGCCATCGGCTGGGGCTGTTCCTACTGGACCACGCTGGTCCGCCAGCGCCTGCCGGTCGCGGGCTGATCTCCCTTCGGCGAACGGGCGTCTGGGCAATCCCTCTGTCCGGGCTAGATCCCGCCGCATAGGCCCCCGCTTTGGCCGAGCCGGGGCCCCGGATCGGCAGGGAGGGAGCTTTGCCATGACGATGAAGAGACGGGCGGTGTTGACCGCAGGGGCTGCGATGGCGCTTGGGATGACGCTGCCGCGCCCGGCTGCGGCCCGGTTCGCCCCCGAGCCCTCGGGCTGGCGCCGGTTCGAAATCACGACCCGGCTGGCGATCCCGCGGGTGGGAAAACCGGTCCGCGCCTGGGTGCCGGTGCCCGCGATGACCGAGGGCGACTGGATGCAGGCGGGCGCCGCGCGATGGACCACCAATGCCCAGCGCGCGGGCCTCAAGACCGACGGCGCCACCGGCGCACGGTTTGTCGAGGCGGTGTGGCCCGCCGCCGACGCGCCTGCCGACCTGGTGGTCACGGCCGTTGCCTCGGCGCAGGACCGGGCCGTCGATCTGTCGCGCCCGCGGGATCTTCCGCCCCTGTCCGAGGCCGAACGCGCCCGCCACACCGCCCCGACCGCGCTGATCCCGACCGACGGCATCGTCCACGAGACGGCGATGGACATCGTCGGTGATGCGGACAGCGATCTGGAAAAGGCGGGGCGGATCTACGACTGGGTGGTCGACAGCACCGAACGCAATCCCAAGACCCGGGGCTGCGGGCTGGGCGACGTGGCCTCGATGCTGAAAAGCGGCGACCTGACCGGGAAATGCGCCGATCTCAACGCGCTTTTCGTGGGGCTCGCCCGGGCCGCCGGGTTGCCCGCGCGCGATCTTTACGGCCTTCGCGTGGCGCCCTCGGCCTTTGGCTACAAGAGCCTCGGCGCGGGGTCGTCCGATGTGACCAAGGCCCAGCATTGCCGGGCGGATGTCTATCTGGACGGCTTCGGCTGGGTGCCCGCCGATCCTGCCGATGTGCGCAAGGTCGTGCTTGAGGAGCCGCCGAAGACCCTGACGCTGGCCGATCCGGAAGTGCAGGCGGTGCGTGCCGGTCTGTTCGGTGCCTGGGAGGGCAACTGGATCGCCCTCAACGCCGCCCATGACGTGACGCTGCCCGGATCGGCGAACGGGCCGCTGCCGTTCCTGATGTATCCGCAGGCCGAATCCGCCGGGCGGCGGCGCGACGAGCTGGAGCCGTCGGGCTTTGCCTATACCATCACGGTGCGCGAACTCGGCGCCTGAGGCGCAACGGACCGGCCCCGCAGACGCGAAACGGGGCGGCGCTTTGCACCGCCCCGTGGGCTTTTCCGTCTCGGCCCGGACACAGGGTCCGGGCGGGCGGTCTTCCCCGCCTCGCGCCGTCTTACGCGGCGACGAGGGATTCGAAGGCCGGGATCTCGAGCCCCGGGCTGACCAGGAAGCCCTGGCCGAAACCGCAGCCGTTCTGGGCCAGCCAGGCCAGTTGTTCTTCGTTCTCGATGCCCTCGGCCACGGTCGTCAGCTGCAGGCTTTCGGCCAGTGCCAGCATGGCGCGCACGATGCTGTCCGAGGCCCCGTCGCGGGCGTTCAGCTGGGCGATGAAGCTGCGGTCGATCTTCAGTTCGCTCGGGCGCAGCTTCTGAAGATAGGCCAGCGACGAATAGCCGGTGCCGAAATCGTCGATCGAGATCCGCACGCCCGCATCGGCCAGATTAGCGAGGTTCCGGGTGGCCTCGGTGGTGCAGTTCATCAGCCCGGTTTCGGTGATTTCCAGCAGCAGAAGCTCGGGCGGGATGTCGTGATAGTCGAGCAGCGCCAGAACCGTCGGCACCAGTTCGGTGGTCTGCAGCGACCGTGCCGAGATGTTGACCGAAATCGGAACCCGCAGGCCCCGCCTGATCCACTCGCCCTGTTGCCGGGCGAACAGCTTGAGCACCCGCAGGTCGAGCGCATTGTAAAGCCCGTTGGCCTCGGCCAGCGGCACGAATTCGGCCGGAGAGATGTCGCCAAGCTGCGGATCGCGCCAGCGCAAGAGCGCCTCGGCACCGACGATCCGGCCGCGGTCGGCAATGTCGAACTTGGGCTGGAACACCAGACGGAAGCTGTCCTCGCACAGGGCCTTGCGCAGCGCGCTGAACACCTGAAGGCGACGCTCGCTGGTAAAGCGGAGGCTTTCCTTGAAATGGAAGACCCGGTCGCGGCCATTCGATTTCGCGGAATACAGCGCCATGTCGGCGGCCCGCAGAAGATCCTCGGCAGTGCCCGCGTCGCGCGGATAATGGCTGAGCCCGATGCTGCAGGTCAGCAGCACGCGGGTGCCCCCGATTTCATAGGGCGAGCGGATTTCGCCCAGCGTCCGGTGCAGGATCTGTTCGGCCTCTTCCGGCGCGGCGTCGGACATGAACAGCAGGAATTCGTCGCCGCCGAACCGGCCGACGCAGGCCCGGTCGCCCATCGCCTCTTCGAGGCGCCCGGCAAAGGCCGACAGGATGGCATCGCCCACCTCGTGGCCCATGCCGTCATTGATGTCCTTGAAGGCGTCGATATCGAGAAAGCCCAGCACCAGCCCCTTGCTCGTCGGGTCGAGCTGCGCCATGGCCGAGCGCAGATGCTCGAGGAAGCACTGGCGATTGTTGAGCCCGGTCAGCGGGTCGCGATTGGCCAGATCGTTGGCGATACTGAACGCGGCGAACAGTTCGTTATGGCCGGCCATCAGCGCGCTGACATCGGTCGAGGTGCCGCCGACGGCAAAGACCTTGCCGCTTTCGTCGCGCAGCGGGAATTTCTGGATCAGGAAGCTGCGCCGGTTGTCCGGGGTCGGGGCGAAACTGCCATGGTTGCTGGCCGGTTTGCCCGAGATCAGCACCTCGATATCGAGCGCACGCGAGCCCAGAAGCCCGTCGAAATCGCGCCGCTGGTCGACCGACAGGCCCTTGCGGTTGCCAATCAGGGCACTGGTCGCCTGGTTGCTGAAGATCAGGTTCCCGGTCAGGTCGAAGGCGTGGAAGAGCGTCGAGGTCGCGTCGCTCAGCATCTGCCGACAGCGCAGATCGCGTTCCTGGCGGTCGTCGGCATGGCGGTCGACCAGCAGCATTTGAACCCGGTCGCCGTCATGGGCGCAGGACGGCAGCCGCGCCAGGTGGGCGTGATAGGACAGATGCACCCCGTCGCCGGGGCGTCCGACATGGACGGGCACGATCGCCGTGGGCTGGGGGAAGGCTTCGGTCCGGGACTGGCTCCCGGAGAGGTAGGCATGCACGCGGCTGCGGGAATCCTGGTCCAGCATCCGGTAGATCGAGCGGTTGTGGAGGTGATCGACGGAGGGAAAGCCGAAGACCGCAGCGGCCGAGTCGTTGGCCTCGCGGACCACCCCGGCCCGGTCCAGCACGACCGCGGGCAGCGGCAGGTGTTCGAAAAGGGCGAGGTATTTCTGACGCTCCCTCTCCGAGGCGGCATGCGCCTCGAGCAACTCCTGGTTCTGAAGTTCAAGTTCGGCCTGCACCAGTTCCAGATGGTCAGCGCTGGTCTGCACGCTGCCCGGTGCCAGAATGCTCCAGTCTTCGGCCGCCGCCCGGCGCCGAACGCGGGACGGCGGCTCGGAGGGCTGGGGGGAAGCCCTCTCGAAGTCACTCGTCCCACCGCTTTCCGCAGCCGGCAGGGGAACCGGCGCATCGTGTCGTCCCATTTCTGGCACAGTCCTCGGTGCAGTCACGCCAACGGTCCGGACTGTCGTTCGACAATGCTAACGAACCATTAAACAACCTTAGCGCGACAGGGAAATCCGGCAGTGTTTTTTGAGGGTTAGCGGTCGTGACGTTGCGTCGTTTGGGGGACGCAACGTCAACCCTGTTTCATATTCCGGAACCAGGAGGTGATTTCGATGTGGCTGACCACGGCGCCGAACTCGCTTCCGGCCACGGTCGCGGCGGTCATGTAGAACCAGCGCTGTTCGCTCGGCGAATGGCAGGGGTATTCAAGCGCGAAATAAGTCTGGCTGCCCTCGAGAATCGACTTCAGCCCCTCAAGCGCGCGCAGGGCGATTCGCTGGTCTTCGGGGTCCCACGGCACCGGCTGGCCCGGCATGGGAGACCGGCAGACATCGAGATAGTTCGCGCCCGGGCCGCAGCGTTCCAGCCCGGAATCGCCATTGGCGCGGGCAAAGCGGGTCCAGGCCTTGTTGGTCAGGACGATGGTGCCGTCGAAATCCAGCACCGCGATATGTTCGGGCAGGGCGTCGATGACCCCCTGCAAGCGCGCGAGGTCGCGATAGACGGTCACGTTGGTCAGGGTGACGACCGCCCCGCGATGGCCGGAGGACTGCACCGCATAGGGCATGATCCGCACCCGGTAAAGCGCCCCGTCCTCGGCCACGGCCTCGCGCTCGAAGCTGACCTCGGTGCGGATGGTGTCGCGGATGTCGTCCAGCAGGGCGGGGTATTTCAGCCTGTGGGCGATGTCGCCCAACGGCCGCCCGACATCGCTTTCGCGCAGCTTGAAGACCGAACAGGCATCGGGCGAGAACCGGGTGATCAGCAGCGCCTCGTCGAGGAACACGGTCGCCACCCCGACGGCGCGGATCATGCTGGTCAGATCGGCGTTCAGCCGGTTCAGCATGGCCATCTTTTCCTGGTATTCGGCGTTGACCGTGTTGATCTCTTCGTTGACCGACTGCAATTCCTCGTTCGAGCTTTGCAGCTCTTCGTTCGAGGCCATCAGCTCTTCGTTGGTCGATTGCAGTTCTTCGTTCGAGGTTTCGAGTTCCTGGATCGTCGTTTGCAGATCGGCCCGGGTCGAGTCGAGCTGACGTTCGAGGATGTCGATCCGGGCCTGCGCCACCGCGGTCAGGTCGATCTGCTTCTCGCCCTCGGGCGTTGTCCGGGGCTCGCGCTCGATCTTCTCGAAGCTGAGCAGAACGCAGGCGCCAAGCTCGGAGCTTGCGAATGGAATGGCATGCAGCCGCAGCACGCTGGCAGTGTCCTCCAGCCGCACCTCGATCTGTTCAGAGGCATGGGCCTGGGCGGTCTCGATCGCCTGATGGATCAGGACGCTGGCCATCGCCACAAGGGTCTTGGGCAGCAGCCGCACCAGTTCCAGACTGGCCGCGCCCGACCGGGTCAGCAGGAAGGGACGCAGGTCGCCGAAGAAATGGATCGCCTCAAGCTTGTCGTTGACCAGGATCGACGGCGGCGCCCAGGCGTCGAGCAGGGCGTTGATTGCCATGTCGGTCAGGCTTTCGCGCACCGGACCGCGGGTCCCGAAGGCACGCGCGCTCATCACCGGGCGGCTGTCCCTGTCAGCGGCGAACTGACGGGACTTCAGGCCGTGATCGAACGGGGTCGAGGATTTCAGCGCCGACAGGTCGAACTGTCCCGAGGGCCGCGCCGAGACCCGGACGAAGACCTTGTGCTTGGAATCGATCGGCTGGAACCCGTTCTGCAGGCTGGACAGCGTCTCGCTGCTGCCGAGGAACAGGAACCCGGCCTTGCGGATCGCGTATTGCAGCCGCAACAGCGCGTCCTTCTGGGCGTCCTGGCGGAAATAGATCAGCGTGTTGCGGCAGCTGACCAGGTCCATCCGGGTGAAGGGCGGGTTCGACAGCAGGTCGTGCCGGGCAAAGACCAGCGATTGCCGCAACTCGTTCGACACCTGCACCGTGTCGCCATTGGCGATGAAATACCGTTCCATCCGCCCGGGGCTGATCTCGGCCCCGACCGAGGCCGGATAGATGCCCGCCGAGGCGAATTGCAGGCTGTCCTGGCTGACATCGGTGGCGAACACCTTGACCATCGGCGCACGCCCGGCCCGCTGAAACGCCTCGTGCAGCAGGATCGCGATCGAATAGGCCTCTTCGCCGGTCGAGCAGCCCGCGACCCAGGCGCGCGCGGTCTGGTCGGGCCCCAGAGACTCGACGATCCGCGGGACGACGGTTTCCTCGAGCACCCGGAACGCGTCTTCATCGCGGAAGAAGCGGGTGACCGAAATCAGCAGCTCACGGTTCAGCGCCGTGACCTCGCCCGGCGAGGACAGCATCAGGTCGACATAGCTTTGCAGGTCGGGCTGGCCCAGAACCTGCATGCGGCGGCCGATCCGCCGCAGGATGGTCGAGCCCTTGTAGAGCCGGTAATTGGTGCCGGTCGCGTCCTCGAGCGCCTGGAAGATCACCTCCAGCGTGTCGGTCTCGCCCGAAGATCCGTCAGATCCGGCGGCGCTCTGGCCGGTCTCGGAATCCTGTTCCGGGCCGAACGGGATCTTCGGCGGGCGGCTGCGGTGTTCCAGAACCCGCCGCGCCAGGTCGCTGACCGGCAGTTCGGCATCGACCACCCCGGCGCGGCGCACGCTCATCGGCATGCCGTCGAAATTGGCCTCCTTGGTGTCCTGGATCAGGACCAGACCGCCTGCGGCATTGATCGCGATGGCGCCGCGCGTGCCGTCCGAGCCGGTGCCCGACAGCACGATGCCGCTGGCCCGGTCGCCGCAATCTTCCGCGAGGGACGAAAAGAAGATGTCGATGGGAAGCGACAGTCCCTCATTGCGGGGGGCCAGCCGCAGCACACCGCGATCGATGCGCATCACCGCACCCGGCGGGATCAGGTAGACATGGTTCGCCGCGACCCGCGTGTCGGTCTCGATCATGCTGACCGGCATCGCCGTGCGCCGCGCCAGAAGCCCTGCCATCAGGCTTTTGTGCTTGGGTGACAGGTGCTGAATCACGACAAAGGCGGCGCCGGAGTCCGAGGGACAGTTTTCGAAGAAGGTCTCGAGGGCGGACAGGCCACCGGCCGAGGCACCGATGCCGACGATCGGAGGAGCGGCCTGGGGATCTGTCTCGTCGGGAAGTGACCGGGGGTCGGCTTCGGTGCCCATCAGGAATGTGTGCCCCGTTTTTTCATTTCTGCGCTTGCGGTTGCGCATTTAAATGAAGTGTTAACTTCATCCTCGCGAGGGTTCTCGCATACGACTTGCAGTTGATCAACCGGTTTCGGCTGCGGAAATTTGCAGCACTCAAGCGCCGACCCCAGGCGGGCCGGTCATGGTCCCGATTTGAAACGGAAAGCCCGGTGCCGGGACGCGGTCGTAACGTAGGGTCAGTCGTTGCGGATCGCCCGGTCCATGCTGCGGCCGAATAGGCGCAAGCCACGGAAAAGATAGCCACACATTGGACGGGGATGCCCGAAAACCGAAAGGCACCGACCGTGTCCCGGCCGATGCCATCGGATAGGCTGCCTTGGGCTTGGCGTGCGGCGGCGTCAGGCTGCGCGCGACACCAGAACCTCGTCGACCTGCTTCTGCGCGCCAACCTCGTCCATGCCGGACACGGCCGCGACTTCGCGGGTCAGACGTTCCAGCGCGGCTTCGTACAGCTGGCGTTCGGAATAGCTCTGCTCGCGCTGGTCGTCGGCGCGGTGCAGGTCGCGCACGACCTCGGCGATCGAGATCAGGTCGCCCGAATTGATCTTCTGTTCGTATTCCTGGGCGCGGCGCGACCACATGGCCCGCTTGACCTTGGCCTTGCCCTTCAGGGTTGCCATCGCCTTCGACACCACATCGGGCGTCGAGAGCGAGCGCATGCCCACCTCGGTCGCCTTGTTGGTCGGCACGCGCAGGGTCATCTTGTCTTTCTCGAAGGAGATGACGAAAAGCTCGAGCGGGATGCCAGCGATTTCCTGCTCCTCGATCGACACGATCTTGCCCACGCCATGAGCGGGGTAGACCACGTAATCGTTGGGGCGGAACTCGGATTTCTTGGTCTTGGTCATACAGCACTTCCTCGCATGGACCGCAGGGGCAACGACAAGAAAAGGTCCGGACCTCGCGATGCCCGGCTTATCCATTTCCCTTGGCGCTGAAAAACCACCCCGCAGAAGGCGGATTCTGCGTGTGGTTTGAAGATTCGGTCTGCCATTTGTAAAGGAAGCATAACACAAAAAACGCCCCACGGAAAGCGGCATGCTGGTTCCGTTGGGGCAAGCGCATGAATGTGCGGGCAATTTCCCGCTTAAGCTGTGGGCGGCAGGGGTTAACGGCGTCCCGTCAGCCCCCGACGCCGGGCGTTTCCGAGAAATACTTGGCCCGTTTGCCGTCTTCGCCGTCGCGTGCCTCGGCTTCGGGCAGCGGGTCCTTGCGCGTGATGATGCAGGGCCAGACCTCGGCGTATTTTCGGTTGAACTCGACCCATTCGTCCATGTCGGGTTCGGTATCGGGCCGGATCGCGTCGGCCGGGCATTCCGGTTCGCACACGCCGCAGTCGATGCACTCGTCGGGATGAATCACCAGCATGTTCTCGCCCTCGTAGAAGCAATCCACGGGGCAGACCTCGACACAGTCGGTATACTTGCAGGCAATGCAGTTGTCGGTGACGACGTAAGTCATGGGCGAACTCTCGATTTTCCGATCTGGGTGGACCTAAACCACGACTGCCGATCATTCAAGCGGCGGTTTGCGGCTTCGGTCAAGGTCGCGGCGCTGTTTCTTCGTCGGACGGCCTCCACCCTCGTATTTAGGCGTTGCGGGCGGCGTTTCCTTGATCGGGGTCAAGTCCTCGTAGAGGGTGCGCGCCTCGGTCGCGGGGCCGCGGCGCTCGCCCAGCGCCAGCACCCGGACCACGCGGATCTGGTGGCCCTGGGGAAAGGTCAGCGTGTCGCCGGGGCCGATCTGCGCGGCGGGCTTGTCGGTCTTGGCGCCGTTCACGCGCACATGGGCACCGGCCACCAGTTTGGTGGCCAGCGTGCGCGTCTTGAAGAAGCGGGCCTGCCAGAGCCACTTGTCCAGACGGAGGGTCGGACGCGGGGCTTCGGTCACGCGGGGCTACTTCTTGGTCTTCAGCCCCATCAGCGCGGCGGCGAAGGGGTTGTCGGGATCGATGGGCTTTTCCTTGCGGGGCGGGCGGGCCTCGAAGGTCTTGGGTCCGTCATGGCGCGGGCCGCCCTTGCCGCCCGGCTTGCCACCGCCGCCATGCTTGCCACCCTTGCCGCCATGCTTGCCGCCGCCGCCCTTGCCGCCACGGCCGCGCGGGCCGTCGCCCTGTCCGCGGTCTTGACCACGGTCCTGACCGCCCTGCGCGCCATCGCCGCGCTGACGCCCGCCGCCGGGCCGCCGCCGGGGCGCCCAGGTGAAGGTGTAGAACACCTCCATCTCGGCGTCCTCTGCGGGTGCGGCCTCTGTTTCGGTCGCCGGTTCAGCCGCGGTCTCGGGCTCGGCATCCACCGCACAATCGGCCCCGGTGTCCGCCACGGAATCGGCGTTGGCGTCGGGCGCGGGGGAGTCGGGCGCTGCATCGGGCATCGGCTCTGTCGCGGCCTCGGAAGAGGCCGCCTCGGGCGTCGCGTCGACAGGCTGATCGGCCGCCGCATCGGCAGCCGCCTCCGTAGGCGCATCCTTGGCCGGAGCCTCGGCGGCGGGTGCCGCCTTGACCTTGGGCCGCTCGCCCTTTTCGGCGCGGTAGCCGAGGCCCTGCATCAGATCGGCGAACTGCTCGAGCGTGGTGCCGGTGATCGACAGCATGTCGGCCTTGGCTTCGAAACCGCCCCGGGTGTCTTCCGACCGAAGCTGATCGGCCAGCCGTTCCAGCATGTCGATCCGGATCGCGCGGGTGCCGGCCGGGCGATAGCCCGCCAGCCGGTAGACCTCTTCGGTCACACCGGGAACCACCGGGATCGTCACCAGCCCGGGCGGCGGGCTTTCGGGGAATTCGTCCAGATTGCGCGCCAGCGACCACAGCACCAGCCGCAGACGGGTGGGCGCGGGCTTCAGCAAGAGCGGCATGAAGATCGTGAACTGGCCGAAGCGGATCCCGTGCTTGCGCAGCGCGGCGCGGGCCTCCTGGTCCAGTTCCTTGACCTCCTGGGCCACGCCGTCCCGCGCCAGAACGCCCATCGCCTCGACGATGCGGAAGGCAAAGCCCCGGGTCAGCCCGGTCAGCGTCTCGTCGCGCTGCAGGTTCAGCAGCGGCTCGAACAGGGTCGCGACCCGGCGGTCGATGAAATGCTGCAGCCGCCGACGAACCTTCTCGATCACGTCGGGCCCGGCCTCCTCGTCGACGAAGGCGTCGATGCCCGGCTTCAGCGGATCGGCACCCGCCACCAGCTTGCCCACCGCATGCGCGCCCCACATCAGCCCGCCCTGCTCGGTGAAATCGAGCTCGGTATCGGGCGCGTTGTAGAAGCGGTCGGCGCGCAGGTGGAATTCGGGAGCCAGCGCCACCAGCGCCGCCTGGCGCAGGGTCTTGGCTTCATCGGGGCTGGCGGACGCATCCTGACGGAAGCGGAAGCCCTCCAGACGGCCGACGAATTGCCCCTCGACCGTCACCTCACCCTTGTCGTTCACCTCGGCCACAAGGCTCTCCTTCTGTTTCAACCGGCGGAGCAGAACGGAGGTCCGCCGGTCTACGAATCTTTGCGTCAATGCGCCGTGCAGCGCGTCCGACAGGCGGTCCTCTACCGCGCGCGTCTGTTCGCGCCAATGCGGTTCGTCGGCGACCCACCCCGTGCGCTGGGCGACATACGTCCAGGTGCGGATATAGGCCAGACGTTTCGACAACGTGTCAATGTCGCCATCTGTCCGGTCGATGCGCTTGACCTGTCGCGCCATCCAGTCGTCCGGGACCCGGCCCGCCCCGTGCAGAAAGCCGAAGATCCGTTCCAGCAGACCGGCATGTTCGGCGGCCGAAATCCCCCGGAAATCCGGTATTCGGCAGACATCCCAAAGAAGTTTCACGTCCCGGGAATCGCGGATCCGGGCGCGAAGATCGGGCAGCCCCGAGAGCGATTTGAGGGCCTGCAGGTCGTCCGATTCCCGCACCCGGGTCAGCCAATCGCCCTCTGCGTGTGTCTCGAGCGCGGCAATCAGCCGCTCCGGTGTTCCGAAGTCGAGCCTGGAATTGCGCCATTGCAGCCGGGCGACCGGGTCGAACCGGTTCTCGACGATGGCTTCGGCCACCTCGTCGGGCAGCGGCCGCGCCTCGCCGGTGACGCCGAAGCTGCCGGCCTGGGTATGTCGCCCGGCCCGGCCCGCGATCTGTGCCAGCTCGTTCGGCCAGAGCGGCCGCATCCGGCGGCCGTCGAACTTGTCGAGCGCCGAGAAGGCCACATGCTTGATGTCGAGGTTGAGCCCCATGCCGATGGCGTCGGTCGCGACCAGATAATCGACGTCGCCATTCTGGTAGAGTTCGACCTGGGCGTTGCGGGTCCGGGGCGAGAGCGCCCCCATCACCACGGCGCAGCCGCCCTTCTGGCGCCGGATCAGCTCGGCGATGGCATAGACGTTCTCGACCGAAAAGCCGACGATGGCCGAGCGGGGCGGCATCCGGCTGATCTTTTTCGACCCGGCATAGACCAGTTCGGAGAACCGCTCGCGCCGCATGAACTGGACCTTCGGGACCATCGCGGCGATGGCGTTGCGCATGGTGTCGGCGCCCAGAAACAGCGTTTCGTGCTGGCCGCGGGCATGCAGCAGCCGGTCGGTGAAGACATGGCCGCGTTCGGGATCGGCGCAAAGCTGGATCTCGTCGATGGCCAGGAAATCGGCGCCGGTGGCCTCGGGCATCGCCTCGACGGTCGCCACCCAGTACTGGGTGCGGTCGGGCACGATCCGTTCCTCGCCGGTGACGAGCGCCACCACCGACGGCCCCCGCAGCGCGACGATCCGGTCATAGACCTCGCGCGCGAGCAGGCGCAGAGGCAGGCCGATCACACCGGTACGGTGCGCCAGCATCCGCTCGATCGCGTAATGGGTCTTGCCGGTATTGGTGGGCCCGAGGACCGCGGTGATCCTCGACTGCGCTGTCATCCTTCAGCCCCTTCGCCCGTCGTTCAGAGGGTCCGGCCGGAGGTGACGATCTCGAGCCGGTGCACGGCCTCTTCTAGGTCAGGATCGTGGGGATGTATAGCATGGGCGGCGCGATAGGCGCCCAGCGCCGCCGCGTCGTGCCCGGTCTCTTCGAGGATGGTGCCAAGCCCGGTCAGCGCGCCGAAATGGCGGGGGTTCAGCTCCAGCGTATGGGCCAGGTCGGACAGAGCGGGCCCGTAAAGCCCCGACCGGTAATAGGCCAGCGCCCGCGAATTGTAGGCTTCGGCGAAATCGGGGGCATGATCGACCAGCGCGGTCAGATGCTCGATGGCGGTGCCGAAGGCCTCGGCCTCGATGGCATCGCGCCCGCGCTTCAGCAGAAGGTCCATCGAGGCCGACCCCGATTTCGACCATTCGGTCCAAAGCGCATCCTCGACCCGCTGCCAGTTCGGCAGGTCGGGCAGCTGCAACTCCTCCAGCAGCTCGTCGGCGCGGGCGGAATCGGCAAGGCCCCGCTCAGCGAACAGCGCTGCCGCGGAAAATACCGCCAAGGCAAGATTGAGAATGCGCAGCGTTTTGGCCATAACGTCCCCCAGAATAGCGCAACAGGCGGAAAAGGCGACATGCCCCGCAATCACAAATCGGAGGATCCCGAATGAGCGACACGCTGGACAAGGCCGTCGAGGCCCTGAACGCCAAATTGTCGGGCGGCTTCAATGGCGTTGCCAAGTTCGCCATCGAGGATACCGGCGACATCATCGTCGATTCCGACGGCGCCCATGCGGGCGATGCCGAGGCGGATGTGACGCTGTCGGCCAGTCTCGAGACCTTCCGGGCGATGATGGAGGGCGAGCTGAACCCGACCACGGCCTTCATGACCGGCAAGCTCAAGATCGAGGGCGACATGGGCAAGGCGATGCAGCTGGCCCAGATCTTCACCTGATCGCAATGGACGAGGCGCCGCTTTACGCGGAGGTGGCGGGTGGCCCCGAGGGCGGCCGCGCCTTCTGGCTGCGGACCGAGGACGGGGTGCGGATCCGGATCGGTGTCTGGGGCCGCGAGGCGCCGGCTGGCACCGTTCTGCTGTTTTGCGGCCGCACCGAATATGCCGAGAAATACGGCGCTGCGGCGGCTGCCCTTCAGGCCCGCGGCTTTGCCACGCTGGTCATCGACTGGCGCGGGCAGGGATTGGCCGACCGGACGCTTGCGAACCGCTCGTTGGGCCATGTCGCGCGGTTCGCGGATTTCCAGGCCGATGTGCGGGCGGTGCGCAAGGCCGCCGAGGCGCTGGGCCTGCCCCGGCCCTATCACATGCTGGCCCATTCGATGGGCGGCGCCATCGGATTGCGTGCGCTGATCGAGGGGCTCGACGTGGCGACGGCAGTCTTTTCGGCACCGATGTGGGGCATTCGCATCAGTGCCGCGATCGCGCCCCTGGCCTGGGCGCTGACCGGGCTTGCGCCCCGGCTGGGGCTCGGGCCGGTCCGGGTGCCCGGTACCGGGGGCACGACCTATGTGCTGGCCACGCCCTTCGAGACGAACGATCTGACCGGAGACCGCGAGATGTACGAGATGCTGCGCCGCCAGCTGACGGCGCATCCCGATCTTTCCATCGCGGGGCCGACGCTGACATGGCTGGGCGAGGCGCTGTCCGAGGCGGCCTGGCTGGCGCGGCAGCCCTCTCCGGCGGTGCCGGCCCTGACCTTCCTTGGCGGGCGCGAACGGATCGTCGATTCGGCCGCGATCCGGCGGCGCATGGCCGACTGGCCGGGTGGACGGCTCGAGCTGATCGAGGACGGGCGCCACGAGATGATGATGGAACCGCCCGCCATCCGCGACCGGCTGTTCGACCAGGCCGCGGCGCATTTCCGCGCCCAGGTTTGCGCCCAGTCCGGCTGAGCGCGGCGGCCCCCGGGGGCCGCGGCGGCGTCAGTGGACGTTGACCGGCGCCAGGTCGTTCTGGCGTGCCAGCTGAAAGGCGAGCTTGCGGTCCCGCACCAGCGCAAGACGGTCGCCATTGACGTCGTGGACGGCGTAAAGCTCGTCCAGTCCCAGGGCCTGACGCTGCACCTCTTCGGGCAGGTCGGCGACCTTGACCGGCCGCACATAGACGATGCGCTCGCCGCCTTCGGGCAGAAGATCGTATTTCTCGTTCATGACCGTTTACCTCACGCTCTGGAAATCCGGATCGTCTGGACAACGCTGTCCGGTACCGCCCGGTTCAGATCGACATGCAGAAGACCGTTTTCCATGGTCGCCCCCGTCACCTCGACCCCGTCGGCCAGCACGAAGCTGCGCTGGAACTGCCGGGCCGCGATGCCGCGATGCAGGAACACGCGCTCGGCGCAGTCCTCGACCTGACGGCCGCGGATCACCAGTTGCCGGTCCTCGACGGTGATCGCCATGTCCTCGTCGCGAAAGCCCGCGACGGCCAGCGTGATCCGGTAGCCGGTTTCCGAGGTCTGTTCGATGTTGAAGGGCGGGTAGCCTTCGTTGCCGGATTTGGCGGTCCGCTCGACAAGGCGTTCGAGTTGCTCGAATCCCAGAAGGAAGGGATACGAACCGAGGGTGAGTTTCGTCATTGGGCAAGTCCTTGAACAAGCGACCTGTAAGTTCCGGGACCCCGCATCCGCGGCGGTCCGACCCAGGATATGGGAACCGGGGCGGCTTCCCGCAAGGGCATTAAATGGCTATGTTAACACTTCAAGGAACCGCATCGACTCAGCCCCGGGAACCAGATGAACATCGCCAGCGAGATGAATTCGGACGAGGTCTTGCGCGTCAAACTGGAGGTCCTGCGGCGCGAGCACCGGGATCTCGACGACGCGATTCACGCGCTTCAGGAGAAGGGGACCGGCGACAGCCTGACCCTCAAGCGGCTGAAAAAGCAGAAGCTGGCCCTGAAGGACCGCATCGCGCTGATCGAAGATCAGCTGACGCCGGACATCATCGCCTAGCCGCATTGCGTCGCCGTCGCGCACGGTTATAGTGCCCGCTCGCGAAACGAGGGGGCCGTACCGCATGGGCGACGTGAAAGTGGGCATCATCATGGGCAGCCAGTCGGACTGGTCCACCATGAAAGAGGCAGCCGACATCCTGGACGCGCTGGAGGTGCCCCACGAGGCGCGCATCGTCTCGGCCCACCGGACGCCCGACCGGCTCTGGACCTATGGCAAGACCGCGGTCGAGCGGGGTTTGCAGGTCATCATCGCGGGCGCGGGCGGCGCGGCCCATCTGCCGGGCATGATGGCGTCGAAGACGCGGGTGCCGGTGATCGGCGTGCCGGTCCAGACCCGGGCGCTGTCGGGCGTCGACAGCCTTTATTCCATCCTGCAGATGCCCAAGGGCTTTCCGGTCGCGACCATGGCCATCGGCGCGGCGGGGGCCGCCAATGCCGGGCTGATGGCTGCGGGCATCCTCGCGCTGAACGATCCCGCTCTGGCCGACCGGCTCGACCGCTGGCGCGCCGATCTGTCGGCCTCGATCCCCGAGGTTCCGGCCGATGAGTGAACCTCGCGCCGCCGCCCCTCTCGCCCCCGGCGCCACCATCGGCATTCTCGGCGGCGGCCAGCTTGGCCGGATGCTGTCGGTCGCGGCCTCGCGGCTGGGCTTTCGCTGTCATGTCTTCGAACCCGCACCCGAGCCGCCCGCCGGTCAGGTCGCGGCCCATGTGACGACCGCGTCCTACGAGGACACGGCGGCGCTGGCGCGGTTCGCCGGCTCGGTCGATGTCGTTACCTACGAATTCGAGAACATCCCCACCGCCGCGCTCGATGCCATCGAGGCCGTCGTGCCGATCCGCCCGGGCCGGAAGGCGCTGGCCGTCAGCCAGGACCGGCTGGTCGAGAAATCCTTCCTGAACGGGCTTGGGCTGGCGACCGCGCCCTTCGCCGCGGTCGATGACGAGGTCGATCTGGCCGAGGCGCTGGACGAGATCGGCGTGCCCGGCATCCTGAAGACCCGCCGTTTCGGTTATGACGGCAAGGGGCAGGCCCGCATCATGGGTCCCGAGGACGGCCCGGCGGCGCTGGCCGACATGAGCGGCGCGCCGGCGATCTTCGAGGGTTTCGTGGAGTTTTCGTCCGAGATTTCGGTGATCGCGGCGCGGGGCGCCTCGGGCGAGGTCGCCTGTTTCGACCCGGGCGCCAACGTCCATCGCGACGGCATCCTGCGCACAACGACCGTGCCCGCGCCGCTGACCGTCGCGCAGCGCACCGATGCGGTGCTGCTGGCGGGGCGCATCCTGAATGCGCTCGATTATGTGGGGGTAATGGGGGTCGAGCTTTTCGTGACGAAAGCCGGTCTGATCGTCAACGAGATCGCGCCCCGGGTGCATAATTCCGGGCACTGGACCCAGAACGGCTGTGTCATCGACCAGTTCGAACAGCATATCCGTGCCGTTGCGGGCTGGCCGCTGGGCGACGGGGCGCGCCATTCCGACATCGTGATGGAAAACCTGATCGGCGACGACATGGACCGCCTGCCCGATCTGGCCGCCGATCCGAAGGTCGCGCTGCATCTCTACGGCAAGACCGAAACCCGCGCGGGCCGCAAGATGGGCCATGCCAATCGCTGGGTCGGCCCGGCCGCGTCCTGAACGCAGCCGGGTTTAGTGCCGCGCATCGCCGTTAGGCGCACGCGCGGCGCGGCCGGCTTCCAGCCCGGCCGCAAAGCCTTCCGCCATGTGCACGAAGGGCGTGTAAGGATCGGCCGGGGCTGCGGGTCGCGCAGGCGGGCTCCGGCGCAGGCTGAGACCCCAGAAGATCAGCCCCACCCCCAGATAGGCCGCGCCGATCACGGTGGCGGCGAAGACCGCGCCATGACCGGCGCTGAGCACAAGCCACGCCGCCCCTGTCAGGAAGGCGGCGCCGACGCCCGCGCAGAGGCTGCCCGCGGTGCCGAGCGCCAGCCGGTGCGAAAAGGCTCGCGCCCGGCGTTCGGCTTCGTCGAGGGGCAGCGAGAACATCAGCGGCGACCCGTCATCAGCCCGACGAGAAAGCCGAGGCCCACGGCGATGCCCATCGCCGCGGCGGGCTGGCGGCGGACCGCATCGGCCGCCTGTTCGCCCATTTCCATCCCGCGGCTCTGCATCTCGGCGACCGTGGCCTCGCCGCGGTCGCGCAGCGCCGCCGCGCGGTTCTGCACCGTATCGCGCATGTCGTTCTTCTTGGCCGCGCTCAGATCCCCCAGCGTGCGGGCGATCTGGGCGATGTCGTCCTTCAGCGCGTCGATCTGGACCTCGAGATCCTGAACGCTGGCGCTGCCGTTCCGTGCCTGAGCCGATTGTGCCATGACGGCCTCCTTTCGGTTGCTTGGTATCGCATACGCGCAAGAAACGCCGCCGCGCCGGACAGGGTTCCGTCCGGTCGCGGCGCGATCACGCTTGCGAGAGACCCCCTGTACAGGCCGGGAACCACTCGGCCCCGGCGACGTTGGGTCAGCACAACCGGACATGAAAGGAGCCTTGAAATGCTGTATTGGGCACTCGTTTTTCTTGTCGTCGCCCTGATCGCCGCCGCCTTCGGGTTCGGGGGCATCGCATCGGCCTCGGCCGGGATCGCACAGATCCTGTTCTTCGTCTTCCTCGTTCTCTTCGTCGTCGCGCTGGTGGCGCGGGCGCTGCGGGGTCGCATGCCCTAAGATGAAGACACTGAAGACTGCACGCCGCCCGCGGGCCCGCGCGGGCGGCACGAAAGACCCCGTCGGCGATCCCGGCGGGGTCGATTGTTTCAGGTCAGTCGCAGCGGATGCACCGGGTGCTCCGCCGCGAGGCAGGTCAGGCGCCGAGCGTTTCGGTGCTCGAGAAGAACATCGCCTGGCTGACGGCCGAGCGCACCTGATCCTCGGTATAGGGTTTCGAGATCAGGAAGGCGGGTTCCGGCCGCTCGCCGGTCAGCAGCCGTTCGGGGAAGGCGGTGATGAACACCACCGGCCGGTCGCCCAGCTCGGCAAGGATGTCGTTCACCGCGTCGATGCCCGAGGATTTGTCGGCCAGCTGGATGTCGGCGAGGATCAGGTCCGGCGGCGTCTGTTTCGCCAGATCGACCGCGCCGCGCCGGGTCCGGCCGATGCCGGTGACCTCGTGGCCCAGACCCTGGACGATGGCCGAGATGTCGATGGCGATGATCGCCTCGTCCTCGATGACCAGCACACGCCCGGCGATGCTGCGGGCCATCTCGTCCCGCGCGATGCCGATCAGGGCGGCGGCTTCGTCGCCCGGAATGCCCATCACGGCGCCCACCTCGTCATTGGTGAAGCCCTCGATGGAATGCAGCAAAAGCGCCTCGCGCGTATTGCGCGTCAGGGACGCCAGCCGGGATTGCGCCCGCGCCTCGATGCCCGAGACCGGTTCGGGTTCGCCGATCCGTCCGCCAGACGACGACCAGATGCCGTAGAACGCCTTGAACAGGGAGACCTTGGGCGGCAGGCCCTGTTCGAAGATCCCGCGATCTGCAAGGATCGCCTCGAGCGTCGCGATCGCATAGGCGTCGCCGCTGGTCTGGCTGCCGGTCAGCGCCCGCGCGTAGCGTCTGAGATAGGGAAGTTCCGCCCCGATCACCCGGGAAAGATCTTCAGAGGGATTTGGATGCGTCATGCGCGACCTCGAAAAAACTGTTGTTCATGGGAACCGAACGTCGCGACGGCGCGTTTGGTTCCGCAGTCTGAGAGTTAGGGCGGGCCGACCGGAATGGCAAAGAAGGACCGTAGGGGTCATATGCAAGAGCAGATCGACGAAAACTTGCGGCGCGTCTATGCGCAAGCCGTCGAGGAACAGGTCCCCGACCGGTTTCTCAAGCTGCTGGAACAGCTGCGCGGCGATGGCGAAGACGTGGCCAAGGCAAATAACGGTGACACTAAGTGAGTGCGGTGTCGGATCCCAGGGAAGAACTGGTGACCCACCTCCCGGCGATGCGGGCCTTCGCGCTCAGCCTGACCCGCAACGCCGCCACGGCCGATGACCTGGTGCAGGACGCCATCGTGAAGGCCTGGGCCAATTTCGACAAGTTCGAGGCCGGCACCAACCTGCGGGCCTGGCTGTTCACCATCCTGCGCAACACCTATTATTCGATGCACCGCAAGCGACGCCGCGAGGTCGAGGACCCGGATGGCGCGCTGGCCGCGCATCTGTCGGAAAAGCCGCATCATGACGGCCGTCTGGCGATGGAGGACTTCAAGGTCGCCTTCGCCAAGCTGCCCGACGAACAGCGCGAGGCGCTGATCCTGGTGGGGGCCGAGGGCTTTTCCTACGAAGAGGCGGCGGCCACCTGCGGCTGCGCCGTCGGCACCATCAAGAGCCGGGTGAACCGGGCGCGGGTGCGACTGGCCGAGCTGATGCATCTGAACGATACCGACGATCTGTCGATGACCGATCCGGTGACCCTGGCGGGTCTGTCGTCCAAGCGGCTCGCATGACCGACACTCTCAAGGCGCGGATCTCCGCGCGTCGCCTGACCAAGAGTCTTGCCCTCTGGCTGATCGGGGCGCTGACGGTGGCCATGCTGCCGCTGGGGCTGATCTCGGTCTCGCAGACCTCGAATGTTCTGCGCGAGACCGAGCGGTTGTCCGGGGTGGCGTTGATGGACCGGACCCAGCGCGCCGCCTCGCGGACCCAGGCGCTGATCCAGGAAGCCTTCGGTGCCGCCCGGACCGTGGCGGCGGCGAATGTGCTTTTCGAGGGCGGGGGCGTTTCCTGCGACTCGGTGCTGGCGCGGCTGGTCAAGGACAGTCCGATCTATCTTTTCGCGGGCTTCGTCGATACCGAGGGCCAGATCACCTGTTCCTCGACCGGCGAGCGGCGGCGGATTCTGGACGAATCCTATTTCCTGAACCTGCTGCGCGATCCGCAGCCGCGCGTCGACACCCGGCTGAGCGTGCCGCTGCGGGGGGCGCGGGTGGTCCGTGTCAGCGTGCCGGTCTACGAGGCCTCCGACCTGCGGGGCTTCGTGGTGATCTCGATCCCCTATGCGGCGGCCTATTATACGCTGGACGATGGCGGCGCCGAGGTCGATCTGCTGGTCTTCGACCGCGAGGGCGAGTTCCTGACCGCCGAAGCGGCCAAGCGGGATGACGGCACTGACGTCGGGCGGCTGGAGGACAGCGCGACGCCCGAGTCCTTCGAAGAGGTTCTGCCGCGCAACCGCACGCTCGATCTGCTTGCGGCCGAGGGGCGGCAGTCGTTCCGCGGCACGAACCGGCTGGGAGAGATCCGCGATTTCGCCGTGGTTCCGGTGATCGACGACCGCGTCTTCGTGATGGGCAGCTGGGCGCCCGGGCGCAACAGCCTGGTGCCGACGGCGGGCCGGACCATGGCCCTGTATTTCCCGATCCTGATGTGGGGGGCGGGCATCGTGGTGGCCTATTTCGCGGTCCACCGGCTGGTGATCCGGCATATCAAGCGGCTGCAAAGCTGGATGCGGCTTTACGCCAGCGGGCACACGGATTTCGCCCATGCCCGGCTCGATCATGCCCCGCATGAACTTGAGGTCGTGGCCGAAGCATTTCGCAGCATGACCCGGCGGCTGGCGGAACAGGACCGCGCGCTGGAAGAGGATCTGGCCGAGAAGACGATCCTGCTGAAGGAGGTCCATCACAGGGTCAAGAACAACCTCCAGCTCATCACCTCGATCATGAACATGCAGATCCGCAACGCCCGCAGCGCCGAGGCGCGGCGGCTGCTGAAACGGGTGCAGGACCGGGTGATGGCGCTGGCCGCGATCCACCGCTATCTCTACATGGCGCGCAAGCTGTCGATGGTCCGCGCCGACCGTCTGCTTGACGACATCATCCGCCAGCTGGTCGTGGTCGGCGATATCGACGGCACCGACAAGAGCGTCAAGATCGCGACCCAGTTCAGCCCGGTCGAGGTCAATCCCGACCAGTCGGTGCCGCTGTCGCTGCTGGCGACCGAGGCCGCGATCAACGCCGTCAAGTATTGCCGGCCGCCACCCTCGGGCGGGCCTGCCTGGATCACCATGGCATTGCAGATGCTGGACGATGGCCGGGTTTGCCTGAGCGTGGTCAATTCCCGCAGCGAGGACCCCGAGCCTGCGGACGAGCCGGGCGTGACGGAAAGTTCGGGCATGGGCCGGCAGCTGATCTCGTCCTTCGCGGCGCAGCTCGATGCCGAGTTCGAGGCTCATTCCGAGCCCGACCGTTACGAGGTGCACCTGACCTTCCGGCCGCTGCCGGCCTCGACCGAGGAGGAAGACGAGCCCGAGTCCGAAGAAGCGGCAGAATAAGCTGATCGCAGGGAACCCTAACGGCATGAGAGGCGTTGGCTTTCCGTAATTGAAACAGGAGGTTCCATGACCCGTATCGTTGTTTTCTGCCTGTCCGCGGCTGCGCTTCTCGGGGTTGCTGCCTGCGAAACCGTCGAGGGCGCAGGCCAGGATATCGAGAAGGCCGGCGGCGCGATTTCGCAAGAGGCGCGCGAGGCTCAGAACTGATTGGCGAAAGGCGGGCTTCGGCCCGCCTTTTCGTTTTCCGCCCGGTCCCGAAACGGATCGGCGTTTCAGCCCAGAACACCCGCGATCACGGCCCCTGCCACGGCGAAGGGCGCAAGGCCGATCAGCGCCAGCAGGCCGTCGCGGGCCAGCATTGCCACCGACAGGGTCACCACAGCCGCCCCCAGCAGCGACGAACTGAACGGTACCAGTTCCAGAAACGGCATCGAGAGCCCCGCCAGCAGGCACAGCGCCTGCAGCATCTTGACCAGAGGCGGCGTCACCAGAAACCGCAGCCGCGGCCGCGCCGCCCATTCCAGCCAGCGCGCCGGGCGGCGCAGCCAGTCGACGGCGTTGCGCGCCCGCTTGGCCCGGATCTCGCGTTGCATCAGCCAGCCGGGCGCCCAGAGATGGCGCTTGCCGATCACCATCTGCCCGGCGACCAGCGCGATCGCGAGGCCGCAAAAGCTGGAAAATCCGGGAATCCCGCTCAGCGGCGAGACCACCGCGAGCGCCGGCACCATCATCAGCGGCAGGAACGACCCGGAGCCCAGCGCCTCGAACAGGTGGCGCACGGTCACGCGGTCGCCCCGCGCAGCCTGCTCGACCGCGTCGAGGATGGTCGAGACCGGTGCCTCGCGCAGCGCGCTGGGCCCGTCATGGGTGTAGTCTTCGGTTCGGGCCATGGGGACCTCTCGGCTTGCGGTTGCGCTTGACGGGTCGCGATTCGTACCGGACCCGGTCACTCAACGCCCGGATGCCGGTTTCGTTCGCTGGACCGGATCGGGCCTTATTGGGGCGGTTCCATGTTCTTTTTTCGTTCTGGCGGCTTCAATCGCCGGTCTTTGAGCGAAAGTCTTGATATTGAACAGAGACCGACATCTGCACGACATCGTTCCGCTTAACGGCACCTTCAGGCGTCAAAGCCAGAGTGGCACGACGGGATTACGTAAGGGAAGGTATCGGAGTCACGCCGTTGGAGAGTGCCATGCCAAACTCCGTCTCGGTGGGCCGATCCCCGCGCTGTGCGGTGCCGGTCCCCCGCGCGCCGACCCGATGCGGTCCGGCTCTTTCCGGTCGCGCCCCTTTGGCAGCACCGGTAGTGGGCGAAACCGAGCGGACCGACGGTCCGACTTGTCCGAAGATCGCCTGGCCCCCTCCTGCCCCATTGCGGGCGCGTCGCTCCACTGCCCCCGACCTCGCCTTGCGCGTCCGGCAGATGGCGCGGGATCCGCACGCTGTCCGTGCGGGGCACGACCTCCGTCGCGGGGACCTGTCCTCCGAAGCGTCGGGCCGGGTCCCCGGGCCGATCGCGCCCCTGGCCGATCCCGAGCGGCCGGGGCTTCGGGGCGCGGTCCCCGGCATCGCCGCCGGGGGGATCGCACCCGCGGCGCAGGCGGGCCGTCCTGACCGGCCCGGCCCGGCCGGGCTGCCCATGGCACCTGCGGCACGCGGATGGCCGCCCCGATGGCCGGTCGCATGAGCAAGGAGCGCGATCCCCGCATGACCCTGCGCCGCGCCGGGAGCTCCGTGGGCCCGGCGGCGCTCCGTGCCCGGCTGGCCGATCTTGTGGCCGCGCTGGCCGTACCCGCCTGGGCCACCGGCGCCGATGGTCAGGTCCTTGCGGCGAATGCCGCCGCTGCGGCGCTGCTCGAACGTCCGGCGGCGGACTGGGCCGGGCTTGGCGACGATGCGCTGCTGCCCGAACGCTGCGCCCGGCGCCTGCAAGGCGCGCGCGCCACGCTTTTGCGCGAGGGGCGCGCCCGGGTCCGCTATCGGGGCGGGTTCCTGACCGGGACCGGACGGTTCCGGCTGCTCGACTGTTCGCTGACCCGGCTTTCGGGGATCGCCAGCGCCGTGCTGGTGCAGGCCGAACCGGTCGGGCTCTGCGGCGCCGGGGCTGATCCGCGTGCCAGAGAAGACGACGACGCGGGGATCGAGTCCGGCGTCGAGGTTGCCGCCTGGCTGCCGCCGGGCATGTCGCGCCACCATGAGGTGCTGCAGCGCGCGGCCGAGGCGGCGGGCTTCGCGCAATGGTATCTCGATCCCGCCCGGCGCCGGATCTGGGTCGCCGACGGGGTTCCGGCGCTTTTGGGATTTGCCCCGGGCGAGGTCGCCCTCGACTCGTCCTGGCTGCGGGCGCGGCTGCATCCCGAAGACCGCCCGGCGATGCGCGCGGTGGCGGCGCAGCTGATCCGGGGCGGCGTCGAAAGCGTGCGGATCGACTGCCGCCTGCGTCATCGCGACGGCAGGTATCTCTGGGTCGAGGCGACCACCCGCCGGATCGTTGCCACGCCGGGCCGCCGGACCATTCTGTGCGGCAGCCTGTCGGACGTGACCCATTTCAAGGACCACGAGGCCCGGCTTCAGCAGGCTCTCTTCGAGGCGCGCCGCGCCCGAACCGAGGCCGCGAAGACCGAAGGTCTGATGCGGATCGCCACCGAGGGTGCGGGGTTCGGGCACTGGACCTTTGACCCGGCCACCGGGACCTACTGGCTCAGCGATGCCTGTTTCCGGTCGCTGGGGTATCGGGCGGGCAGCATCGATACCAGCCGGATCGGGTTCCGCGAGGTGATCCATCCCGACGATGCGGGGGCCGCGCACGCCGCGCTCGAGGCGCTCCTGGCGGGGGAATGCGAGCTTCTGCACATCGATTCCCGGATGCGCACCGCCGATGGCAGCTGGCGCTGGCACGAAACGACCGCCCGGCTGGTGCCGCTGGCCGAGGTCGGCCTGCCGCCGCTGGTCTGCGGCATCAGCCGCGACATCACCGCCCGCAAGACCCACGAACAGGACCTGGCCCGCGCGCTTGAGGCCGCGCGCCGGGCCCGCGACGAGGCCGAGGCGGCGCGCGGCAAGCTTCACCTTCAGGCCACGATCCTCAGGGTCTCCACCGAATACAGCAATGTCGTGCCCTGGCATGCGATCCCCGCGCTGGGCCTGGTGCGGGCGGATGCGCATCTGGCGGCGATGCTGGGGTACCCGCCCGGGCACCGGATCGGGTCGGCCGAATTCCGGGACATGATCCATCCCGACGACGCGCCCGAGGCGCTGGGCCTCGTCGACGCGCTTTACCGCCGCGAGACCGAGGCGTTCTCGGCCGAATTCCGGGTGCGCCGCGGCGATGACGGCTGGTGCTGGGTCGCGTCCAAGGCGCGCTGGCTGGACGGTGCGGGGTCCGGCCTGCCCGACATGGTCTGCGGCACCCTGACCGAGATCACGGCGATCAAGGCCAACGAGGCGCGGCTGGCCGAGGCGCTTGCCGCGGCCGAAACCGCCCGGAAAGAGGCCCGCGCCAGCGAACAGATGCTGCGCACCGCCGCGATCTGCGGCGACATGGGCGCCTGGTCGATCTGCGCCGAGCGCGGCGAGGCCTGGATGACGGAAGAGGGATTCCGGCAACTGGGCTACGAGCCCGGCGATTTCGTGCCTGACGATGCGGGCTGGCGCGGCCTCATCCATCCCGACGACCTGCCGGCGGCCGCCATCGCGATGGACGCGGTGATCGAGGGCCGGGCCGAGGTCTACGACTTCGACCACCGCATTCGACACAAGGACGGGTCCTATCACTGGTACCGCACCGTGGCGCGGCTCATCGACCGCCGCGCCGAGGGGCTGCCGCCGCTGATGGCGGGCGCCCATACCTGCATCGACCGCCAGAAGCAGAACGAGGCGCGGCTGTCCGAGGCGCTGGCCGAGGCCGAGGCCGCACGGGCCGAATCGCAGACCCGCGAAGAGATGTTGCGCACCTCGGCGCTGTGCAGCGGCATCGCCCATTGGGTCGTCTGCCCCGACACCGGCGAAGGCTGGATACCGGAAGGCACCTACGGGCTTCTGGGCTACGCGCCCGACGCCTTCCCGCCCGAGAACCGCTGCTGGCGCGGTCTGATCCATCCCGAGGACAGCGACTCGGCCATCGAGGAGATGCGCGATCTGCTCGAGTTCCGGGCGGACGGCTATACCCACGAACACCGGTTGCGGCATGCCGATGGCAGCTATCACTGGTATCGCACTGTCGCGCGCCGGGTCGACCGCAGCGCGACCGACCAGCCCGACCTGATCGCCGGGGCGCTTGTCAGCATCGACCACGTCAAGGAGAACGAACGCCGCCTCGCCGAGGCCGCCGAGGCCGCGCATCTGGCGGGCGAACGGCTGAACACCCTTGCCGACAACGCGCCGGGCGCGCTTTTCATCTTTCGCGTGACGCCCGCCGGGCAGTTCGACCTGCCCTATTTCAGCGCCAAGCTGCCCGCGCTGATGGGCCTGACCCGGGCCGAGATCGAGGCCGATTCAGAGGCGCTTCTCAGACGGGTCGATCCCGATCATATCCAGGATCTGCGCCTGGCGATCTCGAAGTCGCGGCGCGGGCTGACCCCGTTCGAGATGCGGCTGCGGGTCAGGATGCCCGAGGGCGAGTTCCGGTGGGTCCTGGTCTCGTCGCTGCCGTTCCGTCGCGAGGGCGGGATCGTTGTCTGGTTTGGCAACGTCTTCGACATCACCGAAAAACTGGCCGTCGAACGGCGCGCCGCCGAGGCCGCGGAAGAGGTGCGCCGGGCCCATGAACGGCTGCGCTCGGTGGCCCTGATTGCGCCGGTCGGACTATACGAATTTCGCCGCAAGCCCGATGGCAGCACAGATTTTCCTTATACCAGCCCGCAGTTCGAAGAGATCATGGGCCTGACCCGGGCAGAGATCGACATGCTGGACGGCAACGTCATGAAACGGGTCGATCCGGAGGATCTGCAGCGGGTGGCCGACAGCACCGATGCGAGCGCCCGCGATCTCAGCCTCTGGAGCCAGCGGTTCCGCATCCGTCACCCCGCGCGCGGGCAGGTCTGGCTGTCGGGTGCTGCAGCCCCGCGCCGCCAGGATGACGGCACCATCGTCTGGGCGGGGGCGTTGCATGACGTCACCGCCGATGTGCGGCGCGAGGCGGAGTTGCGCCAGGCGCATCAACTGGCCGAGACGATGCGGGCCGAGAACGAGCATCAGGCGCTGCATGACGGGCTGACCGGGTTGCCCAACCGCCGCTACTACGACCAGATCCTCGCCGAGCGGATCGAGGCGGCGCGAACCGGCGACGGGCCGCACGACGCGGTGTTGATCCGGGTCGATCTGGACCACTTCAAATATGTCAATGACACGCTGGGCCACGAGGCGGGCGACCGGGTGCTGATCCGGGTCGCCGAGGTGCTGCGCGGGGCCCTGCGCGCCGCCGATTTCGCGGCACGCATCGGCGGCGACGAATTCTCGATCCTGCTCGGGCCGGGCATGAGCGCCGAAAACGCCCGCGAGGTGGTCGAACGGGTGCAGGTCGCGCTGGCCCGCCCGTTGACCTATGAGGGACGGCTTTGCCGGTTCGGCGCCAGCTTCGGCATCGCCCATACCGAAGACATCGACGCGATGGGGGCCGAGCTGCAGCTGTTCGCCGATGCCGCACTTTACCGCGCCAAGGAGGGCGGGCGGAACCGGATGGAGTTCTTCACCTCCGATCTGCACCGGAACATCCTCAACGACCGCGAGATCGGCGCCGAATTGCACGAGGCGCTGGAGCGCGACGAATTCGTGCCCTTCTTCCAGCCGCAGGTCTCGGCCGAGGACGGGCATCTGGTGGGGGCCGAGACCTTGTTGCGCTGGCGCCATCCCGAAAAGGGCTTGCTGGCGCCCGATGCCTTCATGCATGTGGCCGAACAGCTGCGGATCGTGGCCGAGATCGACCGGATCATGATGCAGAAGGCGCGCGGCGCGCTGGAACGCTGGCGGGCGCAGGGGCTGGTGCTGCCCAAGATCAGCTTCAATGTCAGTTCGGGTCGGATGCACGACCCGGATGTGGTGTCGCTGGCGCGCTCGATGGTCGGCAGCGGCACCAAGGTGACCTTCGAGCTTTTGGAATCGATCCTTGTCGAGGAGGAAAGCGACGCCTTCCGCTTCCACCTCGCCCAGATCCGCGACGCCGGGATCGACATCGAGATCGACGATTTCGGGTCGGGTCATGCCTCGATCATCGGATTGATGGAGATCGCGCCGCAGGCGCTTAAGGTGGACCGGCGGATCGTGCGTCCGGTGGCCACCGACATGCGTGCGCGCAATCTGGTGCGCGCCATCATCGAAATCGCCGAGACGCTGGGCATCGCTACCGTGGTCGAAGGCGTCGAAACGGCCGAACAGGCCACGGTCCTGCGCGGCATCGGCTGCAACATCTTCCAAGGATATCTTTTCGCCAAGCCTCTGTCCGAGGACGATTTTCTTGCCTACGCTCTGGCGCATCCGGAGAAGCGGGCCTGACGATCGGCCAGGTCCGCACGCGCCCGGGCCGTTGTCTCTGGCGTGCGGCGCGGCCCGCTAGACCGCGAGGCGGCGGCGCATCTCGGCGATGGCGGCGGCACGGCCTTCAAGGTTGTAGAACGAGCCCTTGACCTGAATCGTAGACAGCGCCCGCTGGAAGCTTCGGAAATAGTCGGTGTCGACCGGGTCGGGCGCGGTCCAGAACCGGTCGAGCCCGCGGCGATGGGTCAGGCCCGGCAGGTCATACACCGCACGGCCCATGGCGCAGACCGGCACACCCATCCGCAGCGCATGGATGCCGACCGTCGAATTGACCAGCACCACCCCGCGCGAGCCGCCGATCAGCGCCCCCAGATCGCCGCCGCGGATCACGTGCACCCGCTCGGCGATGCCGTGCCGCCGGGCCAGCCGCGGAATGCGCGAGAACCAGCGCCCAAGCTCGCTGTCCAGCGGATGCAGCTTGACCACCAGATGCCGGTCCGCGGGCGCGGTCGCGGCGAAGGATTGCAGCGTCTCGTCGAGAAACGAGATCAGGTCGGGATAATCCGACGAGGCGCGGATCTGGTAGTCGACCTCCAGCTGCATCGCGACCAGGTTGAACGGCGTGCCCTCGGCGACAAGCCGTTCGGTCAGGGCCACGGCCGCGCGTTCGCGGTGGCGGCCGCGCACCAGCCCGGGCAGCCAGCTGAGATATTCGATCACCGGCCAGTGCGGCCGGTCGGACACATGCAGTGGGTAGAACGGCCGCCCGAAGCTTTGCAGCAGCGCAAAGCTGACCTCGTTGAAGGCCTCGACCCCGAAGCCGAAGGGATAGAGGTTGCGCATGTCGGGCGCCTCAACGCCCTCGGCCAGCGCCTCGATCTCGCTGCGGGTCTTCGGAAAGGTCGAGAGCGCGCCCATCCCCTCGGGCTCCAGTGTCAGCCAGTCAGGGCGCAGATAGCCGAACTCGATCGCCCAGCAGCGGCGGCGCAGCCTGCGGCCTTCTTCCAGCGCGATGGCGTGATAGGGCAGCCGGTCGGCGTAATAAAGGATGTCGGTCACGCCCTCGCGTTCGATCAGTCGAAAGACGAAGCGGCGCCAGCGGTTCAGCCCGCCCTGAAACTCGATGGCCGGGCGACGGCCCCAGAAGATCCGGTCGGCGAGGCAGAAATTGACCTTGACCACCCGGTGGCCGTCCGCTTCGAGCCCGGCGGCCAGATCGCGCCAGAATCCGGACGGGTGGCCCTGCAGCATCAGGAACACGCGCCCCTTGCAAGCCTCGGGATCGAGTGCCACAACCTGCGCGTGCTTTTGCGGCCGAAGGCCTCTGGGTGCGACGAACTGGCTTTGGAACTCCGTCAATGTCTCTGTCCCGTTTTCCGCTGGCTGGCCGGAGGATCGTTTTCCTGCAGGGACCCTCGTCGCCGTTCTTTCGTCAGGTTGCAATGGCCTGCGCCCGACTGGGGGCAGAGGTCTTGCGGGTTGGTCTTGCCCCGGGCGACCGCCTGTACTGGGGGGCGGGCTGCGGTCGTTACATCGCCTATCGCGGGCCGACAGAGCGCTTCGGCGAGGCCCTTGCCGACCTCATCCGGCGCGAAGATCCGACGGATCTCGTGATGCTTGGCGACGGACGTAAATATCACGTTAACGCTGTTTCGGCGGCAAAGGTTGCCGGCGGAATCACGCCATGGGTCATCGAGCAGGGCTATCTGCGCCCCGGCCTGATCTCGGTCGAGCCCTGGGGCACCGGCGGCCGCTCGGCGATCCCGGCCCGGTTCGCGGCGACCGAGGGCTCGCGGCCAGACCTGCCCATGCCCGACCCCGCGCCGGGGTCCTTCCTGCGCTATGCCGGTTTCGACGTGGCCTATCATCTGGTCAATGTCTTGCTCGGGCCGATCTTCTACCCGCGCTACCGGCACTATGCGCTGGACAGCCCCTGGGCCGAATGGCGCGGCTGGATCCTCAAGGCCCTGCGGGCGCGGGCGCGCGCCCGGCAGACCGACGCGGCGCTGGCGCGGATCGCGGCCCATGCCGGGCCGGTCTTCCTGGTGCCCTTGCAGCTCGATACCGATTTCCAGATCCGCGACCATGGCACCGGCCGCCCGCAGGAGCAGGATCTGGCGGCGATCATGGCCTCTTTCGCGGCCCATGCGCCCTCCGATGCGCTGCTGGCGATCAAGGAACACCCGCTCGACAACGGGCTCAGGCGCTGGGACCGGCGCGCGGAGCGGCTGGCCCGGGCCGCCGGAATCGGCGACCGCGTCGCGGTCTTTACCGGCGGGCGGGCCGAGGCGCTTTACCCCGCGCTTGCGGGCATCGTGACGATCAACAGCACGGTCGGGCTGTCCGCGCTGCTGGAGGGTGTGCCGGTCAAGGTGCTGGGCCGCGCCGTCTACGACCTGTCGGGACTGACCGCGCGTGTCGGGCTTGACGCTTTCTGGACCGCGCCCGAGCGGCCCGATCCGGCCGAGGCCGACCGGTTTCGCCGGTTTCTGCGCCATGATTACCATGTGCCGGGTGCCTTCGACGGGCCCGACGCGCGGCGGGGCGCCGAGGCGCTGGCCCGCTTCATCGCCGGGGAGAGACCGCAATGACCGATCCGATCCGATCCGTGGTGCTGACCGGAGCAAGCGGCGGGCTTGGCCGGGCGCTGGCTGCCGAACTGGCCGCGCCGGGGTGCCACATGCTGCTGATGGGGCGCGACCCTGCGCGGCTGGCCGCCGCTGCCGAGGCCGCCCGTGCGCGCGGCGCCGAGGTTCAGACCGCGGAGGTGGCCCTGACCGAGACCGCCGCGCTGACCGGCTGCCTGCAGGTGTTCGACGCGGCCCATCCCGTCGATCTGCTGATCGCCAATGCAGGGGTGAAGACCGGCAATCGCGACGGGATCGAGCCGGGTGCCCAGGCCGAACGGGTGATTGCCGTCAACCTGACCGCAACGATCCACGCGGTGCAGGCGCTGCTGCCCGCCATGTGCGCGCGGCGCCGGGGCCGCATCGCCATCGTGGGCTCGCTGGCCGCGATCGCGCCGCATGGCGATCTTCTGTCCTACAGCGCCACCAAGGCGGGGTTGCAGGCCTATGCCACCGCGCTGCGGCGCAGCCTCAAGGGCAGCGGGGTCCGGGTCACGGCCGTCATTCCGGGCTTCATGGACACGCCGATGACCGACCGCCAGAAGGGCCCCGCGCCGATGCTGATGTCGCCGGGTCGCGCCGCGCGGATCGTCGCGCGCGGGCTTGAACGCGGCCGGACCATCATCGCCTTTCCGCTGCCGCTGATTATTGGCGCCTGGCTTGGCGAACGGCTGCCCGCGCCACTCGCTGACCGGATCATGGCCCATTACCGGGCCGAGATCCTGCCCGATCCCGACGAGGCGGCGGGCGGCTAGGACGGGCTCAGAAGCTGGCACCGCCGACCTCCCGGATGCGGGCCGCGGCCGAGGCCACGGCGGCGTCGATGGCGGCTTCGGAATGGTCCGCGTTGATGAAGAAGCGCAGCCGCGCTTTCTGGTTCGGCACGGCGGGCGCGATGATCGGAAAGGCCTGAACCCCGTCCTCGAAGACCTTGTTCGAGGCCAGCGTCGCCTTGAGACTGTCCCCCACGATCAGCGGCACAACGGCGTAACCCTGGCCAAGCCCGCAATCGAGCCCGGCCGCCTTTGCGCGGTCCAGAAACCGGACCGAACGCGCCAGGAGCCGGGCCACCCGTTCGGGCTCGGCCTCGAGGATCTCCAGCGCGGTCAGCGCCGCGGCGGTATTCGGCACCGACAGGCCCACCGAATAGACAAAGCCCGGCGCGGTATGGCGCAGGATCTCGATGACGGCTTCCGACCCGGCAAGGAACCCGCCGCAGGAACAGAAGGTCTTCGACAGCGTCCCCATCAGCAGATCGACCCGCCCGGGCGCGATCCCGGCCTCTTCGCAGATTCCGCGCCCCGTGGCGCCCAGAACGCCCACCGAATGCGCCTCGTCGACCATCAGCCAGGCCTCGAACCGCTCTTTTATGCGCACCAAAGCGGCCAGATCGGGGATGTCGCCATCCATCGAGTAAAGCCCCTCGACCACGATCAGCACGCGGTCGTAACGCTCGCGGTTGCGCGACAGCCAGTCTTCCAGCCAGGCGCAGTCGTTATGGGGCACCGAGACATGATCGGCGCCCGAGGCGCGCAGCCCCTCGAAGACCGAGTTATGGGCAAAGCTGTCGACCAGAACCACGTCGCCCGGGCCGGTCAGGGTGCGGATCGCGGCCAGGTTGGTGGCATGGCCCGAGACGGTGGCCAGCGCCGCCTCGGTTCCCAGAAACCGGGCCAGCCCGGTTTCCAGCTTCCGGTGCAGGCTGAGATCGCCGCCGACCAGCCGCGAGGCCCGGGCCGAGACCCCGAATTCGGCCACCGCCGTGCCGACCGCCGCCGCCAGACGCGGATCGCCGTTGATCGAGAGGTAGTCGTAGCCCGAGAAATTCTCGATCCAGCGGTCGCCGATCCGCACCCGGGTGCCCTCGACCGCCCCGGTTTCGCGGAAGAACGGGTTCGCAAGATCCAGCGCGGCGGCCGCACTGCGCGCCACCGCCACCTGACGATAGCCCGGATGGGTGGTGAAATCGGCCCGGCCCGGCCCGGCCTTGGCCGGTCCCGGCGGGACAACCCCGCGTGGCGTTCCCGCATGAAGGGCGCGCAGGCGGTCCAGCGTGTCGCGTGTCCCTGTCATCTCAACGGCCTCCCGAACTGCCCTGAGCGAGCTTCCTGATCTCGTCCAGCTGGCCCTTGTCGAGCGTCCCGTCGGCCAGGTGACGGCGGGCCATTTCCTCGACCACGGCATCCTCGGCCTCGGGGGCGCCGCTGGCCTCTATGATCCGGTTGACGAGCCCGGTCAGCGTCAGCCCCTCGTCGATCGACATGACCGGCACGGTCACGCCCAGCCGCTCTTCGGCGGCCATGCGCAGGTTGATCGCCATCAGGCTGTCGAAGCCCATCAGCTCCAGCGGCTGGCGCGGGTCGATGTCGCCCGGCGCCGCGCGCATCAGCTGGGCCGCCTCCTCGACCAGCAGCCGGGTCAGCACCTTGCGCGCCTCCTTTGGCCCCTTGGCCTGCAGCAGCGCGGCCAGATCGAAGCTGCCGGGTCCGGCGGCGCTGGCCCGGATGTCGATCAGGTCGAACAGCGGGCTGCCCAGCACCGGCAGCGTGCCGGCCATGCGCGACCAGTCCATCGGGGCGACGGTCAGGGTCGGGCCTGAGGCCCCGGCGGCCAGCACCTGGCCCAGACGGCGCAAAGCGGCTTCGGTCGTCATCGGCGGCAGCCGCTTGGCCAGCGCCTCGCGCAGCCCGGTTTCGCGCGCCAGATAGCCCGCATCGGCAATCGGCCCCCAGGCGATGGCCAGCCCCGGCAGACCGGCTTCGTGCCGCGCGCGGGCAAGGCCCTCGAGCCCCCGGTTGGCCGCCACATAGGGCGCCTGCGCGGGGTTGCCGAACCGCGCCGCGATGGAACTGAAGACCCAGAAGTGATCGAGCGCATCGCCGCGCGTCAGCCGGTCAAGGATCTGACCGCCGACAAGCTTCGGCCTCAGCACCGCCGCCAGTCGCGTCTCGTCGAGATCGGCCAGAAGCGCGTCGTCGAAGATCGCGGCGGCATGGACCACCCCGCGCAGCGGCACCTCTGCCGTGCGGATCTGCGCCAGCGCCGCGTCAAGCGCGGCGGTATCGGTCACGTCGCAGGCCAGCGCCTCGGCCGGGACGCCGAGGCCCTCCAGCGTTTCGGGCGCGACCGCGCCGCTCCGGCTCATCAGCCACAGGTGCTCGGCGCCCTGCGCGGCCAGCCAGCGCGCGGTTTCCAGCCCGAAGCCCCGGGTGCCGCCCACGACCAGCCAGCCGCCCCGGATCGGTGCGGCCGCCGGGCGGGCCGGGCCCCGGTCTTTCGGCGCGCACAACACGATCTTGCCGACATGGGCCGCGCGCTGCATCGTGCGGATCGCTTCGGCCACGTCCTCGGCCGGGTAGGCAGTGACCGGCAGTGGCTGATAGACCCCCTCGGCGAAGGTCTCGCGCAGGCGTTCAAGTGTGCGCCGCGCCGCATCGGGCCGGTGCAGCAGCAACTGGTCGGCATCGACCGCATGAAAGCCGATATTGTTGCGCATGGCATGCAGCGCGATGACGTTGTTTTCGTAAAGGTCGCGCTTGCCCAGTTCGACGAAGCGGCCGAAGGGCACGAGGCAGGCCAGCGAGCGTTCCATCGCCTCGCCCGCCAGCGAATTCAGCACCACATCGACCCCGCGCCCGCCGGTCGCGGCCATCACCGCGTCCTCGAAACCGGGGCTGCGGCTGTCGAACACCGCCTCGGCGCCCATCGCCGTCACCAGCCGCCGCTTGGCGGGGCTGCCCGCCGTGGCGAAGACCCGGGCGCCAAGCCGCCGGGCGACCTGCAACGCCGCAAGCCCGACGCCGCCCGCGCCGCCATGCACCAGAACCGTTTCGCCGGGGGCAAGCCGGGCCACCTCGGTCAGCGCGTAATCGGCGGTGACGAAGACCACCGGCAGCCCGGCGGCGGTTTCCAGATCGACCGTCTCGGGCAGCGGCATCACCGCCTCGGCCCGGGTGATCACCCGGTTGGCCATCGCATGGGGCGCCATCGCGATCACCCGGTCGCCGGGGCTCAGCCCGGCCCGGGCGCCCGCGCGGGTCACCACGCCCGCGCATTCCATGCCGAGGCAGGGACCCGAGAATCCGGCCTCCAGCGCCTCGGGGGGCAGCACGCCCTGCGCCCACATCACATCGCGGAAGTTGAGCCCCGAAGCCACCGCCTCGATCTCGACCTCGGTCGGTTGCAGCGGTCGGTCGGGCAGTTTGGCCCAGACCAGACCGTCGAGCGCCACGCCCCGGCGCTCGGCCACCAGGCGGCGCGGGCCGGCCTCAGGGGCCAGCGGCTTGACCGGCACGACGCGCGGCGCGGCGGCGCCCGTGGCGGTCAGGCGGATCTCGGCCTCGGGCGAGGTCGCGGCCAGCGCCGCGATCCGCTGGGGCGCGATGTCGCTGTCGGCGCAGATCAGGCGGATGTCGCGGCCGGTTTCGTTGGCGACGACCCGGCGCCAGCCGGTCAGTTCCTCCCAACGGTCGGTGCCCCCGACCGCGATCCAAAGCGGGCCGTCGGTTTCGGGCAGATCGCGGAAGATCCGCGCGGCGGCCAGCGGGTCGTCGCCGTCAAGCGCCGTGCAATGGAGTGCCACCGGCGCATCGGAGCCCGGCGGCAGCGCGGCCAGCGCCTTGGCCAGCGGGCCGGTGCCGGTAAGGGCAAGTGCGGGCCGGGCGTCGGCGCGGGCGGTGGGGCGGGTGGCGCGGATCAGTCTCAGCGCCTCGGAGCCCTGCGCGGTGCCGCTGGCAGTGTCGAGCCCTGCGGCATGGAAGGCACGTTCCAGCCGGTCGAGCGCGTCGGCGTCGCGATGCCTAAGCGTCATCAGTGCGAAAAGATCGGGTGCCTCTTCGGCCGCGATCAGCGAGCCGCCGGGCGCAACCATCGCCGCGAGCCGCCCGGCGCTTTCGCGCTGGGAAAGGCTTTGCGCAAGGCAGCAGCCCAGCACCAGATCGGCGGCATCGGCGGCCCGGGCCTCGGTCAGCGCGAGAAACCGCAAGGGCAGCCTTGTGTCGAGCCGCGCCCGCAGCCGGTCGAGCGCGTCGCCATCCTCGGCCAGCACGGTGACGTGAGCACCCGCCCTAAGCGCCGCCGCGACCAGACCCAGATCGAGCGCGCCCGCCAGCGCGATCCGGCCCAGGGGCGCGGTGCCGTCCAAAAGGGTTTCCAGCGTGCGCGCGGCCAGCGGCAGCGGGTCGGCGGGGCGCTCTTCGTCTGCGGCGGCGGCCAGCGCCGATTTCAGCTCGGCCGAGGCGCCGGGCGCGACCTCGGGCAGCATCGCCAGAAGTGCGTCGGTCGGGGGCCAGGGGCAGTCGGCCGAAAGCTGCGGCGCGCCCTCTCCGTGACCGGTCGATGCCAGCCAGTGCCGGGCCATGTCATGGCGCGGATCGGCCGGGTCGGCGCCGGTCGCGACCCGGTCCCAGGCCAGACGGCTGCCAAGCGCCGCGCGCAGCACATCGGCATCGCTGGGGGGCTGGTCCGGACGGCAGGCCGCCTCGGCAGCGGCGGCGATCCCGGCCGCGCCGCCTCCGGCAAGGGGCACCAGCCGTTCGTCCCAATAGGTGTGCGGCTCGGCCGCCCCGGTGGGCAGCGGCCTCAGCCGGAGCCCCTCGAAGGCCAGCAGCGCGGTGCCGGTCGCGTCGGCCAGCACCATATCGAAGGCCAGGCTTTCGTCCCAGCCGCCCGCGCGGCTCAGCCGCGCGCAGATGATCTGGCCCGGCCCGCAGACCCGCACCTTGGCGATCCGGGCGGGCACCCGCAGCCGGGCATCGCGGCCCTCAAGCAGCAGGACCGCGCCATGCAGCCCCGCATCGGCCAGCGCCGGGTCGAAGCGAAAGCCCGGCGCCCCTTCGCGGGGCGCCAGCGTCATGCGAACGGCCGGGCCGTCGCGGTCGAGCACCCTGACCCGGGCGAAGGCCGGTCCATAGTCCAGCCCGGCCGCCCTGAGCCCGTCGTAAAGCGGTCCGGCCGCGCCCATCGCCTCGGGCGCGGTCACCGGCGCGGGGCGGGTGCAGGTCGCGGCGAACAGTCGGGCCACGGCCACCGGCGCCCAGGCGCGCGGCCCGCCCGCCTCGATCCGCAGCCGCCGGGCCGTCGGTTCATGGACCAGCCGGACCGGCACGGCGCCCTTTTCGGGCAATTCCAGAGGGCGCAGGAATTCGACGTCGCGCAGCTCGATCTCGTCGGATTTCAGGATCTCGCAGCCGGCATGGGCGAACATCTCGACCATGGCGGTGGCGGGCAGCAGCACGCGGCCGCCGACCCGGTGATCGGCCAGCCAGGGGATGCGGGCCAGGGCGATCTCGCCCTCCCATTCGGCGCTGTCGGGGCGCAGGCGGGCGCCAAGCAAGGGATGCTGCGGACGGCGGTGGAAGATGTCGGCCGCAACCGGGCTGTCCAGCCGGTAGGTCTGGCGGTCGAAGGGATAGTCGGGCACCCCGTCGGCCACCGGCCGTTCGGGGCCCAGCACGCGGGAGCGGTCGACCGCCCCGCCCGCCACCAGTGCCGCGCGGGCGATGCTGCCCGCGTCGCGCTCTTCGGACCGGGCGCTATCGAGGCTTTCCAGCACCCGGGTCTCGCAGTCGAGCTCGGCCAGGGTGTCGCGCAGATAGGTGCGCAGAACCGTGCGCGGCGAGATTTCCAGGAAGACCCGGATGCCGTCCTCGGCCATCGCCCGGACGCCCTCGCGGAAGGCCACCGGCAGGCGGGCGTTGCGCCACCAGTAGACCCCGTCGAGCGGCGCGTCATAGCGGGTGCCGTCCCAGCCCGAATAGAACGGAACGCTGCCGGGCTGGGGCGCGATCCGGGCCAGGCCGCGAGTCAGGGCGGGCCGCAGCGTTTCGACCGCTGCCGAGTGATAGGGATAGGAAATCGGCAGGATGCGGCCGGCGATGCGATGGCTGCGGGCGATGCGCGCCAGCGCCTTCAGCGCGTCCCCGGTGCCGCTGACGGTGATGCTTTCGGGGGCGTTCTCGGCCGAGACTTCGGCGGCCAGCCCGTGATCGGCAATCAGCGCCTCGATCCGGTCGCGGGGGGCGGCGAAGGCCGCCATGCCGCCCTTGCCGCGCAGGGGCTCGAAGGCGCGCGAGCGATGCGCGATGATCCGGAGGCCGTCGTCGCGGGCGATCCGTCCGGCCGCGATGGCCGCGGCGACCTCGCCCATCGAATGGCCCAGAACGGCACCCGGCCGCAGCCCGGCCTCGGCCAGCGCCTCGGTCAGCGCGACCTGGATCGCGAAGGTCAGGGGCTGCGCCACCTCGGCCTCGCCCAGCCTCGCCTCGAGATCGGGATCGGCCAGCCTGTCGGCAAGGCCCGGGATTCCGAGCGCCGCGAAGTCCGCTGCGATCTCGGAAAAGACAGTGCGGAAGGTGGCGTCGGTTTCCATCAGGGTCCGGGCGGCGCCCGCCCACATCGCGCCGTTCCCGGCATAGACGAAGGCCAGCGGCGCGTCGCGCAGCGTCGTTTCGGCGCTGGCGCCCGGCGCGGCCCTCCGCGCGTCGCCCAGCCACGCCCCCAGCCCGTCCGCCAGGGCATCGGCGCTCGCCGCAGGCAAGCACAGGCGATGGCGGTGGCGCGCGCGGCGCCAGTTCGCGGTGGCGATCCGCGCGCCCAGATCGGCCGGGGCCGCCTCGGCCAGCGCGTGCCAGGACCGGGCGAGCTCGGTCAGTGCGGCCTCGCTGGCTGCGGACAGAAGCAATGCGGGCGGCAGCCTCGCGGCCTCGGCATCGGGGGCGTTTTCCTCGGGCCGGGGCTGGCGGATCACCGCATGGGCGTTGGCGCCGCCGAAACCGAAGGAGTTGACCGCGGCCAGCCAGGGCCGACCCGCCGGCGGCAGCGCCCGGGCCGAGCGCGCGACATCGAGGTTGAGCCCGGCAAAGTCGATTTCCGGGTTCGGTTCGTCGCAATGGAGCGTCGCCGGGATCGTCTGGCGGTCCAGGGCCATCTGCGCCTTCAGCAGCCCGACAAGCCCCGAGGCGGGTTCGAGATGGCCGAAATTGCTTTTGGCCGATCCGATCGGCAGCGGCAGCGCCCGGCGGCGGCCATAGACCCGGCCGATGGCATCGGCCTCGCGCGGGTCGCCGACGGCGGTGCCGGTGCCATGCGCCTCGACAAAGGCCAGCGCGTCGGGGTCATAGCCCGCCTCGGCCAGGGCCGCCTCGATCAGCGCGGCCTGCCGGTCGGCCGAGGGCAGCGCGATGCCGGGGGTGCGTCCGGCGGAATTGACCGCGGTCGCCACCAGCACCGACCGGACACGCCGCCCTGCGGCCTGCGCGGTCGTCAGCCGTTCCAGAACGAAAGCCACCGCGCCCTCGCTGCGCACATAGCCGTCGGCGCCCTTGGCAAAGGCCCGGCACAGCCCCTGCGGCGACAGCATGCCCGCCTGCGAGAAACCGACAAAGGGCATCGGCGACAAAAGCAGGTTGACGCCGCCGACGATGGCGGTGTCGATCTGCCCCGAGGCGATGGCCCGCCGTGCCTGGTCCAGCGCGAACAGCCCCGAGGAACAGGCGGTGTCGACGATGTAGCTCGGCCCTTGCAGGTTCCACAGATGCGAGATCCGGTTGGCCATGATCGAGCCGGTATTGCCCAGCATGTATTGCGGCCCGGCCATGTCGGGGTCTTGCAACATGGTCGTCGAATGATCGAGCGAAGCCGCGCCGATAAAGACGCCCACGCGCTCGGGCGCGACCGCCGCGGGGTCGATTCCGGCATGATCGAAGGCCCGCGCCGTCACTTCCAGCAGCAGGCGCTGCTGCGGGTCCATCTGCTCGGCCTCGCGCGGGGTGATGCCGAAGCATCCGGCGTCGAAATCGAAGGCCGTCGCGACGATCCCGGCGCGCTGCGAATAGCTGTGCCCGGCCAGCCCGGGCTCGGGCGACATCCAGCGTGCCTTGCTCCAGCGGTCCTCGGGCATGTCCGAGATTGTGCAGCGGCCCTCGCTCAGCACCCGCCAGACCGCGTCGATCCCGTCCGCGCCGGGAAGGATCGCGGAATACCCGGTCACGCAGGAAACGCGGTCGTCGGCGATTTCAGATCCGATGGAGTGGCGGCTGATCATTCGGCTCCGGTCCGGCAAAGAAAGAACTGAAATGCGCTTTTCGCAACTTCGGATAGCGCATGGGTATTTCGACGGCAAGGTTAACGCATACACATCACCTCGCTTCAAGATTGTAGCGCGCCTGGCCAATTGATGAAGCAGGTCTCTGCCGATGCCGATCAAAAATGAGGCAATGTGGCGCCGTTTGGCCCCCGTTCGCGTCTGCCGGTCGCGGCGCGGACCAGAGAAGCCTCGGTTCATACAATTGTTTCGAAGATGAAAAAGCCTGAGACCGTGGTCTGGCCCGGCGCGTGTTTTCGCATGCGTGTGACGCCCGGTTTCTGCGCTGCGGACCCGCGCCGTTCGGATGGGAAGGTTTTCGCGGGGACGGTCGATCTGGCGCGAGTGTCGTCGGAGAGACAATCGGGGTGCCCCAATCGGGGGGTCGCGCCAGAAGCGCCTCGCCTTCGGCCGGTCTCCGCACACGGCCGGGCTTTGCGCATCCCTGCAGCCGCACCGCTTCGCGGGTTGGGGCCCTGGCGGGCCGTGCCCGTTGCATCCCCGCGCCGGGAATGCCATTGCGAAGGCCGGTTCCGCCGCCCGATTGGTCCGATGCCCGCTAGCCCGCCTGTCCTGCGTCCCGTTTCCCGATCCCGTCCCGGTCCGGCCTGCCGCGGCGCCCGGGTGGCGGGTCATTTCGGCGAGTTCCTTCAGGGGCGGCTGGGCGCCGACGGCCCTATCGCGCTGGTCACCGTGCCTTGTCCGGCGCTGGAGGTTCGCGCGGTCTGGCATCCGGGGCGGATGGCGGGGCTCTGGCAGGGCGGGCGGCCGGTGCTGGCGCCGGGGCAGGTGGCGCGTCTGGCGCGGCTTTTCGGGATCGCGCCGGGGCGTTTGCGGGTGTCTGCGGCGATGCCGCCCGGCGGCGGGGCGGGTGCCTCGAGCGCGGCGCTGCTGGCGGCGATCCGCTGTCTCGCGCCCATGGCGCTGTCGCCAGACACCGAGGCAGCCCTTTGTCTGGCGCTGGAGGGCGCGACCGATCCGCTGATGCATCCCGTCCCCGAGGCGCTGCTTTGGGCGCCGCGCGCGGCGCGGGTGCTGGGCCGTGTGGCCCCCGGGCCGGGCTTCGAGATCGTCGGCGGCTTTGCGGGGCCGGGGCGGCGCACGGACCCGGCCGATACCGACTTTGCCGATATCTCGGATCTGGTCGCGGCCTGGCGCGTCACGCCGGATCGCGCCGGCCGGGCGCGGCTGGCGACCGAAAGCGCCCGGCGCTGTCATGCGCTGCGCGGTGGTCCGGACCCCGCGCCGATCTGGGCGCTGGGGCGCGATCTGGGCGCGCTCGGGCTGGTGGCGGCCCATACCGGCACGGCGCTGGGCCTGCTGTTTGCGCCGGGCGAGGCGCCCCGGCAGGCCGAGGCGGCGCTGCGTGCGGCGGGGCTTGGCCGGGTGCTGCGGTTCAGGACAGGAGGCGGACGATGAGTGCGGCGGCGATGCTGGTGGCGCTTGCGGTCGAGGGGGCTGTCGGCTGGCCGGACAGGCTTCATGCCCGGATCGGCCATCCGGTGACCTGGATCGGCGCGCTGATCTCGGGGCTTGAAATGCGGCTGAACCGCCCCGGCGCCGCGCCCGCAACCCGCAGGCGGCTGGGTGGGCTGACGGTCGTGGTCACGGTCGCGGCGGCGGTCCTGCCCGCCTGGGCGCTGGCCTCGGTTCTGCCCGGCGGCTGGCCGGGCGCGGTCCTGACCGGGCTTTTGGCCGCGCCGCTGGTGGCCACGCGTAGCCTTTTCGATCATGTGGCCCGGGTCGCGCGGCCGCTGGCGGCGGGCGATCTGGCGGGCGCGCGCGAGGCCGTGTCGATGATCGTCGGGCGCGATCCGGCGCGGCTCGACCGCGCGGGGATGGCCCGGGCGGCACTGGAAAGCCTGGCCGAGAATGCGTCGGACGGCATCGTCGCGCCGGTCTTCTGGGGTGTGCTGCTGGGTCTGCCGGGGATCGCGGGCTACAAGGCGGTGAACACGCTCGACAGCATGATCGGGCACCGCAACGACCGCTATGAGGATTTCGGCCGGGTCGCGGCGCGGCTGGACGATCTGGCCAACCTGCTGCCCGCGCGGCTGACCGGCGCGCTGTTCTGCCTTGTGGCGCGGCACCCGGTCCGGGCGGCGAAGACGATGGCGCGGGACGCGGGCGCGCATCGCTCGCCCAATGCCGGCTGGCCCGAGGCGGCGATGGCGGGCGGGCTTGGGCTGCGGCTCTCGGGGCCGCGGATCTATGGCGACAGGGTCAGCGACGAGCCCTGGCTGAACGCGGGTGCGCCCGACCCGGAGCCGCGCGACCTGTGGCGGGGGCTTGGACTTTATCTGCAGGCGATGGCGGTGCTGGCGCTGGGGCTGGCGGCGCTGGTCTGGGCGTTTGGAGGGTAGAGGTGGCAGGCGGACGCGATCACGGGGGCGATCTAACGGGGGCGATCAAGCGGTTCGGCGGGGCGCCCGGCGACTGGATCGACCTCTCGACCGGCATCAACCGGGTGCCCTATCCGGCGCCGCCGGCCTCGGCCTCGGCGCTGCGCGACCTGCCGGGCCGGGCCGCGATGGACCGCCTGACCGGGGCGGCGCGCGGTGCCTATGGCACCGGCTGGCCGCTGCTGCCGCTGGCGGGCGCGCAGGCGGCGATTCAGCTTTTGCCCGTCATCGCGCCCGAGGGGCCGGTGCGGGTGCTTGGCCCCACCTATAACGAATATGCTGGCGCCTTCGAGGCGGTGGGCCGTGCGGCAGAGACGGTCTCTGACTCCGGGACGCTGGCCGGGGCCGGGTTGGCGGTGATCGTGAACCCCAACAATCCCGACGGGCGGCGCCTGTCCCCCGAGGCGCTGGTGCGGATCGCCGGGACGGTGGGCGTGCTGGTCGTCGACGAAAGCTTCGCCGATCCGCATCCCGCGCTGTCGCTGCTGCCGGGGGCTTGCCCGGGCAATGTGCTGGTGCTGCGGTCCTTCGGCAAGTTCTACGGGCTTGCGGGGCTTCGGCTGGGCTTTGTGCTGGGGCCGGAGCCGCTGATCGCGCCGATGGCAAGCCGGGCGGGGCCCTGGGCGGTCTCGGGACCGGCGCTTGAGGCGGGGGCGCTGGCGCTGGCCGATGCGGGGTGGCGAGAGGCCAGCCGGGCGCGGCTGATGGCGGAAACGGCCCGGGCCGACGCGCTGGCCGAGGCGGCGGGATGGTGGCCTTTGGGCGGCACAGCGCTGTTTCGTCTTTACGACACGGGCGATGCCGGGGCGGCACAGGCGCGGCTGGGGCGCGCGCGGATCTGGTCGCGGATCTTTCCCTATTCGGCAACCTGGCTGCGGCTGGGCCTGCCCGGGTCCGAGGCCGAATGGGTCCGGCTTGAAGCGGCTCTTTCGGCCTGACGGGATACGCGCGGCCCGGGGGAGAGAGATCGGCCCGCGGGCCGCGCCACGCCTTCCCTGCCGGTCAGGGAGCGGTCGGCGCGGGAGGCGCGCTCCGGGTCACATCATCCGGCTGAGGATGCTGCTTTTCCACCGGAACTGGTGCACGGCCACGGCCCCGACATGGACCGCGATCAGCGCCATCAGCAGGTTCGCCGCCGCCTCGTGCATCTCGGCCGCGCTGCCCGATTGCAGGTACCAGGCCGCCGCGCCGACCAGCGGCATCGCCAGCAGCATCAGGTAGAAGGCGCCATGCGTCAGGCGGGCCAGCGTCGCGGCCCAGCCGGGTTCGGCGGCGGGCAGGGCAGGAACACCCTCGTCGCGGCGCAGCTTGAGCCGCCAGACCATCAGCGCGAGGATCGCAAAGCCGAAAAGGATGTGGCCGGTGGCGGCGGGCGAATAGACCCATTCGCCGGTCTTCATGCCGCGGCCGAAATCGCGGCCGATGGAATCGAAGACCAGGTATTGCGCCGCGACGAGGACGACCACGCCCCAATGCGCGAGTTTCTGTCGGAAGGAATAGGCCTCGGGGCTGGCGGGGTCGCTGGCGTTGGTCTCGGACATTTCCGTCTCCTTGCTGGGCGGTTGACTGGGCGGGCGGCACGGGGTCTGACCCCGGCGCCGGAACGGGCGCAACCTGCGCCCGCCCAAACCCCCGTGCAAGGCAATTCATTGTGTAGAGACAAGGGGTTGGGTCTTCAGGTCCCGGTCAGCTTGGGGGGCTAGCATGCCGCGCCGCAGGGGCCGGGGGCGCCCGGCTCGGTCACCTCCAGCTGCATCGCCGCATACCAGTCGGCATAGGCGCGGATCTCGTCGTCGGTCAGGTTGGCGGCGATCCCGGACATGATCTCGTGGCGGCGCTTGCCCGACCGGAACGCCTTGAGCTGGGTGGCGAGATAGATGTTGGTCTCGGCCGCCAGATTGGGGGCGTCGGGATTGACCGCGATGCCGGTCTCGCCGTGACAGGTGACGCAAAGCGCGGGTGCGGCCGAGCCGTCGGCGCCCGGCGGCAGGCTGGCGCGGGCGGTATGGGCGGAATACCAGGTGGCGACATCGGCGATCTGGGTGTCGGTCAGCCCGCGCGCGACCACGGTCATCATCTCGTGCTCGCGCGCGCCCGACCGGAAGGCGGCCAGCTGCCGGGTGATATAGCTGACCGGCTCGCCCGCGATATGCGGGGCGATCGGCACCTGGGCCACGCCCTGCAACCCGTGGCAGACCCGGCAAAGCCCGGCCACCTTGCGCCCGGCCTCGAGATCGCCGGGGGGCGCATCGCCGAAGGCGGCGCCGGCGAGCATCAGCCCGCCCAGCGCCAGGGCCGAAAGGCCCTTCATCACATCCCCTCATACCAGATGCGGTAGATCGCCCCCGCCAGATCGTCCGAGACCAGGATCGACCCGTCACGCAGCTGCGCCACATCGACCGGCCGGCCCAGATATTCGCCGTTCTCGTCGATCCAGCCTTCGGCGAAGGGTTCCGAGGTCGCGGTGCCGTCCTCGGCCACATGGCTCACCATGACCCGCGCCCCGACCGGCGTCGTGCGGTTCCACGACCCGTGCTGGGCCGAGAAGATCGCGCCCCGGTATTCTTCCGGGAACATGCTGCCGGAATAGAAGGTCATGCCCAGATCGGCGGCATGGGCCGTCATCTCGACCGCGGGCATCACCACGTCATAGGGCACGTCCTGGCCCGCATATTCGTTGGTGCGCACATCGCCCCCGCCATACCAGGGCGCGCCGAAATGCTGGCCCATCTCGGTCTGGTGGTTCAGCTCGCCGGGCGGAATATCGTCGCCCATGCCGTCGACCTGATTGTCGGTGAACCACAGATCGCCGGTTTCCGGGTCGAAATCATGCCCGACCGAGTTGCGGATGCCATAGGTATAGACCTCGCGCCCGGTGCCGTCGGTATTCATCCGGATGATGCCGCCGATCCCCACCTCGCGGTAAAGGTCCAGCTTTTCCGGCGGCGCGACGTTGAAGGGCTGGCCGAGCGAGATGTAGATCTTGCCGTCCGGGCCGATCTTGCAGACCCGCGCGGTGTGGTTGTAGCTTTCCTCTTCGGGCGGGATCAGCTCGCCCTGCTTGACCAGGTTGAAGGCCGCGACATCGGGGCTTTCGTAGAAGAACTCGGCCGCCGGGAACAGCAGCACGCGGTTCTGTTCGGCGATGTAGAGAAACCCGTCCTTCGAAAAGCAGGGCCCGTTCGGGATCGCGAATTTCAGCGAGGGCGCAAAGTCCTTCACCTCGTCGGCGACCCGGTCCTTGTTGCGGTCGGTGACCGCCCAGACCTTGTCCTTGCGGGTGCCGACGAAGGTGACGATGCCCTGCGGGCCGACCGCCATGTGACGGGCATCCGGCACCACGGCATAAAGCCCGATCCTGAAGCCCTCGGGCAGCGTGATCCGCTCGAGCGTCTTGCGGATCCCGTCGGCAAAGGCGCCCTCTTGCGGGACATAGGTGAATTCGGTGGTGCCGGTGGTCTGGAAATTGCCCAGCTTTTCCAGATTGTCGGGCACGTCCGCGCCCTGGGCGAAGGCCGGCATGGCAAGCACGGCCGCCGCAGCCGCGCCGATCAAGGTGGTCTTCATGTCTCCTCCCTTCGGGGTTCTCCCCGTTTCCGGCCCGCGATCCTCCCCTGCGGGCCTGACAAAGCCTAGCACGCGGCCTGGGGCCGGCATATCCAACGTTTGTCGGTATCGTCAGGGAGAAAGATGTTTTTTGCCAAGGGGTTGGGACGGTCAGTCGCGCGGCTGGAAGATCGCGAACACCAGATCGGCGGCAACCAGCGCGACGGTGATCGCGATCACCGCCCAAAGATCGACATGCGGCACCTCAAGGGCGAGAATGCCGACGAAACCGAGGAAGACGGCGAAGGCGAAGGCGGCGATCAGGCGGTCCATCGGGGCTCCTTTCCCTTGGGGGCGGTGGCGGGGCTCAGGCCCCGGCCCAGCCGTAAAGCCAGTGCGCGGTCCGCAGAAGCCGCGCGTCGTCGCCGCGGGGGCCGACAAGCTGCACCCCCATCGGCAGGCCGTTTCCGGCGGTCAGGACCGGCACCGTGACCGCGGGCGTGCCGCACAGCGTCCAGAGCCCGTTGAAGATCGGATCGCCGGTCGCGCCGATGCCCTCCGGGGCGGGTCCCAGCGTGGCGGGGCAGAGGATCGCATCGCAGCGGGTGAAGAGCTCGTCCAGACCTGCGTTCAGGACCTTCGGCCAGTCGAGCGCGGCGAGGTAGTCGCGGGCGGGGATCCGGGCGCCTTCTTCCAGCGCATCGCGGGTCTCGGCGCCCAGCCGGTCCAGCCCGTCGCGGACATAGCGGTAATGATAGCGCGCCATCTCGGCCATGTTGATCCGGGCGCGCTGGGCGGCGGCCTCTTCGAAGGCCGTGGGCAGGGCGACCTCGAAGGCCTGATCGCCTAGGGCCGCAGTCAGTTCGGCAAAGGCGGCATGGGTTTCCGCATCCGCCCGGTCCCAGCCCGGCGGCTTGACGAAGGCAAAGACCGGCGGCAGCGGTGGCGCGCTGCGGGCGGTGTCCAGCAGGCGCGGCGCCGGGGCCGGCGCCGTGGACGGGTCGGTCTCGTCGAAGCCGAACAGCGCCTCGGCGACCAGCGCCGCGCCCAGCGGGTCGGTGGCGAAGACGCCCAGCGTGTCGAGCGTGTGCGACTGCATTTGCACTCCGCGCCGGGGGATGGCGCCGAAGGTCGGCTTGTAGCCCGTGACGCCGCAGAAGGCCGCCGGGCGGATCACCGACCCGCCGGTCTGGGTGCCTATGGACAGCGGCACCATCGCATCGGCCACCGCCGCGGCCGAGCCGCTGGACGACCCGCCCGGGGTGTGGGCCGGGTTGTGCGGGTTCCGGGTCTTGCCCGGATGCAGGAAGGCCAGTTCCGTCGTCACTGTCTTGCCAAGGATCAGCGCGCCCGCCGCCCGCAGCCGCTCGACCACGAAGGCGTCGCGCGCGGGCACCCGGCCTGCATCGAGCGCGCAGCCGTTTTCGGTCGGGATGCGGGCGGTGTCGATGACGTCCTTCAGACCCACCGGCAGGCCATGAAGCGGCCCCAGCGCCCGGCCCGAGACGCGGTGCGCATCGAGCCTGCGGGCCTGCTCGCGAGCGTAATCGGGGTCGATCCAGGCCCAGGCGCCGATCTCGGGCTCGCGCGCGGCGATGCGGGCCAGGCAGGCCTCGACCAGATCGAGCGCCGAAAGCGCGCCCGAGGCCAGCCGGTCGCGCAACTCGACCGCGCCCAGCTCCACCGGTGTGTCGAGATCCTTCATGCGCGCGCCCTCATCCGTAAACCAGTTCGGGCAGAAGGTAGACGATCTGCGGAAAGACGTACATCAACACCATCGAGATCAGCACGCAGACGAGGAAGGGCATCACGCCCCGGAAGATCTGGGTCAGCCGCACCTCGGGGGGCGCGATGCCCTTGAGGTAGTAGGCTGACATTGCCATTGGCGGGGTCAGGAAGCTCGTCTGCAGGTTCAGCGCCACGAGGATGCCGAAGAAAAGCGGGTCGATCTCGAAATGCGCCAGCAGCGGCAGGAAGATCGGCACGAAGATGATGATGATCTCGGACCATTCGAGCGGCCAGCCCAGAAGGAAGATGATCAGCTGGGCGAGGATCAGGAACTGCACGGGCGTCAGGTTCAGGCCCTCGACGAACTGGCCGATCACCTGCTCGCCGCCCAGATAGGAGAACACCGCCGAGAAGGTGTAGGACCCGACGAAAAGCCAGCAGACCATCGCCGTGGTGCGGACCGTCAGATAGACGCTTTCGCGCAGCCTCTGCCAGCTGAGCGCGCGGTAGATGAGGGCCAGCGCCAGCCCCCCCAGCGCGCCGACCGAGGCGGCCTCGGTCGGTGTCGCCAGCCCGAAGAGGATCGAGCCCAGCACCGCCGCGATCAGCACCGCGAGCGGCAGGAAAGAGGTCACGATCATCCACAGCAGCCGACCCAGGGGCACGTCGGGGATTTCGTCCTCGGTCGGACGCGGGGCGACCGAGGGCTGCAGGATGGACCGGCCCACGACGTAGAAGAGATACAGCCCGACCAGCGTCAGTCCGGGCAGCAGCGCGCCCGCGTAAAGCCGCACGATCGAGACATTGGTGGCGGCGGCATAGACGATCAGCATGATCGAGGGCGGGATCAGGATACCCAGCGTGCCGCCCGCGCAGATGATGCCGCTGGCAAAGGCCGGGTCGTAGCGTGCGCGCAGCATCGCGGGCAGCGCCAGAAGCCCCATCAGCGTGACCACCGCGCCGACGATGCCGGTCGCGGTCGCGAACAGCGCGCAGGTGATCAGCGCCGCCACCCCCATCGAGCCGGGGATGTTCTTCGAGGCGATGTTGAGCGTCGAAAACAGCCGGTCGACGATATTCGCGCGCTCGACGATGTAGCCCATGAACAGGAACAGCGGCACCGCCGTCAGCACCTCGTTCGACATCACCGTATAGGTCTGGTTCACGAAAAGATCGAAGATGCGGTTGTTGAAGAGTCCCTCGATCCAGGTGGTGATCTGGGTCCATGTCCCGGCGGTCTCGTCCAGCCGGTCGAAGGCGCGCCACATCCGGCCCGCGTCGAAATAGGCGAAATAGCCGAAGCCGATGCCCATGGCCATCAGGGTGAAGGCGATCGGGAACCCGAGGAACACGAAAACGATGAAAAGCCCGAGCTGGATCAGGGCGATCTGCGGGTCGGTCATATATGGGGGCCCCTCTCGGCCTTGTCGGCCTCGCGCATCAGGATGTCCTCGGTCTCGAAGATGTCCTCGTCGGCCTCGAGCCACTCGTTGGTGCGGATCGCGAGGAGGCAGCGCATCACCTGGGCGATGCCCTGGATGAACAGAAGCACGCCCGCGACCACGATCACGGTCTTGAACTGGTAGATCGGGATGCCGGCCGGGCTGTTCACCGAGACCTCGCCATAGCGCCAGGACCGGGCGGCGTATTTCCAGCCCGCGAAGATCAGCGCCAGCACGCCCGGAAAGAAGGCGATGAGGTACAGCACCAGATCGACCATGGCCTGGGTCCGGGGCTGCCACAGCCGATAGAGGAAGTCGCCCCGCACATGGCCCCCCCGCGACAGCGTATAGGCCCCGCCCATCATGAAGAGCGTCCCGTACATGATGAAGGACACGTCCAGCGCCCAGGCGGTCGGGCTGTTCAGGACGTAGCGCACGAAGACCTCGTAGCCGGTGCCGAGAGCCATCAGCACGATCAGCCAGGCGAAGGTCTTGCCGAACCAGGCCGACAGTGCGTCGGCGAAACGTATGAAACCGATCATGGGCCTCTCCTGTGGCGCATGAAAAACCCCCGGGGCGGTGGCCGCCGGGGGCACTGGACCGGGGTCCGGGTCAGAGCTTGAGCCGGCCCGGGAAATAGTGGTCGTAGGCCAGCGTGTAATCGGGCGAGTTCATCACCTCGAAGAAGGTCACGCGCTCGACCCAGGCGCGCTGGCTGTCGAGGCATTTCTTCATGAAGGCGTCCTGCTCGAGCTCGGGGATCAGCTCGTCCCAGGCCTTGAGCTGGGCGTCGAGGATCTCTTTCGAGGTCCGGTGCACGGTGACGCCCGCCTCGTCCTGCAGCCATTGCAGGTCGGCCGAATAGCGGTCCATCGCCTTCGCGGTATTGGCGGTCGAGGCTGCCTCGACGCCATAGCGCAGGATCGCCTGCAGGTCGGGGTCCAGATCCTCGAAGAAGGGCCGGTTGAACAGGAACTCGAAGCTCTCCGAGGCCTGGTGATAGGAGGCGAGGTAATAGTTCTTGGCCACGTCCTGCGCGCCGAAATCCTTGTCGGACGAGGGGTTGTTGAACTCGAAGGCGTCGATCACGCCGCGTTCCATCGCGGGCACCAGCTCGCCGCCCGGAAGCTGGGCGACCGACATGCCCATCTTGGCCATCAGGTCGGCGGCCAGCCCCACCGTGCGGTACTTGAAGCCCTGCAGGTCGGCGACGGTGTTGACCTCGCCCTTGAACCAGCCGAAGGGCTGGGCGAACATCGGAAAGCCCAGAAAGCCCACCACGTCCAGCCCCATCACGTCCTGCGTCAGCTCGCGGAACAACTCGTCGCCGCCGCCCGCGTAGAACCAGCTGAGCATCGTGGTGGCCGAGCCGCCGAAGACCGGCCCGGTGCCGAACAGGGACGCCGCCTTGTTCTTGCCGTACCAGTAGGCGCAGACCGAATGCGAGGCATCCAGAACCCCGTCATTGACCGCGTCCATCACCTGGAAGGCCGAGACCACGGCGCCCGCGGGCAGTACATCGATCTTGAGCCGCCCGCCCGACATTTCCTCGACCCGGCGGGCATAGTCCTTGGCGAATTCGTCCCAGATGTTCGATGCGCCCCAGGAGGTCTGCATCTTCAGCACGATCGGCGCCTGGGCCAGCACAGCGGGCGCGGCCAGCGCGCCGGTCCCGGCGACGCCGCCCGCCAGCGCGCTGCGCTTGAGGAACGAACGGCGATTCATGGTGGACGTGTCAGTCATGGGTCTCCTCCCCGTTACTCCCCGATGCATCGGGGGTTACTGCGGGGTCCGGCCTGCGCTTTTTGCGTCTTTCTCTGATCCCGCACCGTCGAGCATACCCGGCTGACCCCATGTTGCAAGCAGCCAAAGGGAGGGGGAGCGCGCCGTTCTCCGGCGCGCCGGGTCCGGGTCTCGGGCCGGAAGACCCGGTTCGGCGGCGGGGCCGATCCGCGCCCAAAGCGCCCAGGCGGCGGCGAAGGTCGCCAGCGCCAGCCCGAAGCTCAGCCCCATTGCGGCGCGTGCACCCCAGATCTCGATCGCGGCGGCATAGGCCGGAGGGGCGAGCGCCGCGGCCAGGAACGAGGGCGCGACCAGCCGCCCCGAGATCTCGGCATAGCGGGCCAGCGGGAACAGAACCATGGGTTGCGCGCCGCGCACCACGGTCAGCACGCCGTTGCCTGCGCCATAGGCCAGCACGAAGGCCAGCGCGGCGGCGCCCGGCCCGGTCACGGCCAGGCCTGCCGCCATCCCGGCCGTCAGCACGCCCGAGGCCAGCACGCCCAGCCCCAGCGGTCCGATCCGGTGCCCGGCCAGCGTCTCGGCAAGCCGGGCGCCCGATTGCGCCAGCCCGGGCAGCGCCGCCAGCCCGACCGCCGCGGCGACCGGCAGACCCAGCGCGCCCAGAAGGCCGATCAGGTGGGCCGAGAGCCCCGAACTGAGAAAGGCCGAGGCCGCGACCAGCACGGCGAAGCCAATGGCCGCAGCGGGCCGCACCGGTCCGGCCGCGCGCCCGGCCGCGGCAAGGACCGCCGGGGTCGGCGCGGGGCCGGACGGGATCGTCAGGTACAGCGGCGCCACCGCCAGCGCGAGCCCGGCATAGACCAGAAGCCCGCCGCGCCAGCCCAGGGTTTCGGCCAGCAGATGGCCCAGCGGCCAGAAGACGGTCGAGGCGAGCCCGCCCAGAAGCGTGACCTGCGACAGGGCGCGCCGCGCGCCGGTTCTGCCCGCGCGGACCAGTGCCGCGAAGGCGGCCTCGTAAAGGCATAGCCGCATGCCGAGCCCGGCCACGATCCAGCCCGCGGCATAGATGGGGAAGGTCGCGCTTGTGCCAAGCATCGCAAGCCCCAGCGCCAGAAGGACCGAGCCCGCCGCCAGCGCCTGTCGGCCCCGGGCCGCGACCAGCCGTCCGGCAGCGCCCGACGAAACCGCCATGGCGATCAGCGCCAGCGAGAACCCGGCATGGGCGCGCGCCAGCGACCAGCCCAGATCGGCGGCGATGACCGGCGCGAAGACCCCCACGGCATAGTAGGAGATGCCCCAGTTCACCATCTGGGTCAGCCCCACCGCGGCGGCGGTCGGGCGGCCGATCACCGGCCTAGGCTTCGAACGTCGCGGTGTCACCGGGGCCGAGAGGCTTCTGCATATGCACGGAATCGAGCCAGCGCCCGTGCTTCCAGCCGACCGAGCGCAGCACGCCCGCATCCTCGAAGCCCAGCGCCCGGTGCAGCGCGATCGACCCTAGGTTCTGCGAATCCCCGATCACCGCGACCATCTGCCGGAACCCGGCCGCCTCGCAGCGCGCCAGCAACGCGCGCATCAGCGCGCCGCCGATGCCCTGGCCGCGGAACGCGTCGTCGACATAGACCGAATTCTCGACCGTACCGCGATAGGCCGGGCGCGGGCGGAAGGTGTTGGCATAGGCATAGCCCGCCACCCGGTCTCCCGCCCGCGCCACCAGCCAAGGATAGCCCGCGCCGATCACCGCTTGCCAGCGCGCGCGCATCTCGTCCAGATCGGGCGGGTCCAGCTCGAAACTGGCGGTGCCGGTGCGCACCGCCTCGGCATAGATGGCCTGCACGCCGGGCAGGTCCTCCGGGGTGCAGTCGCCAAGGGTCAGGGGGCCGAGAGGGGCAGGCTTGATCGTCATCGTGGTCTCCGGGTCTGGGTGAGACAGAGAATGGCATCCCGGAGAGACAAAGAAAATGCTATGGCGTTTATTCAAAGCATAAGGAAAACCTTGGCCCAGTCGCTCAACCTTCTGCATCTTGCCACTTTCGCCGATGTCGCGGCGCTGGGCAGCTTTTCGGCCGCGGCCGAGAAGGCCGGGATTTCGCAGCCCGCGGTCAGTCAGCAGGTCCGCCAGCTGGAACGGCATTTCGGGGTGCGGCTGCTGGAACGGGTGGGCAAGCGGGTGCGGCCGACCGAAGCCGGGCAGATCGTGATCGGGGGCGCGCGGCGGATCGGCGAGGAACTGGACGCGGTGCGCGAGGCCGTCGAGCCGCATCGCGACGGCCGCGCCGGGCGGGTCCGGATCGGCACCGGGGCGACCGCCTGCATTCATCTGCTGCCGCCGGTGCTGGGGCGGCTCAAGCGCGCCTTTCCCGGGCTCGATTTCGTCGTCCGCACCGGCAACAGCACGGAAATCCAGCGGCTTCTGGAACAGAACCTGCTGGATCTTGCCATCGTCACCCTGCCCGCGGCGGGCCGGGCGCTGGAGACAAGCCCGCTTTGCGACGAGGCGCTGCTGGCGGTGGGCCCGGCCGCCGATGCCGGGGCGCCGGCCACGCCGCAGGCGATGGCCGCCCGGCCGCTGATCCTTTACGACAGCGCGGGCCACACCCGGCTTCTGATCGACGGCTGGTTCCGTGCGGCCGGGCTGCGGCCCGCGCCGATCATGGAACTGGAAAGCGTCGAGGCCGCCAAGGAGCTGGTCGCGGCGGGGCTTGGCTGGTCGATCCTGCCAGCCTCGTCGGTGGCGCGGCCGGGCGCTTCGGGCGGGCTGGCGGTGCAGCCGCTGGACCCGCCGCTGGGCCGCCAGCTGGCCTTGCAGCTTCGGCGCGACAAGCGGCTGTCGCCCGGGCTCCGGCACACGGTCGCGGCGATCCGTCAGGGGTTGGGCGGGGTTGTTCCGCAGCGGGCGCCGTGATATGTGCCGGGCACGGTCGGCAGTTCACCGAGGCGTCGCTGTGCCCCAGGGGCAAGCTGAACCTGCCCGTCACTCGGCACTCATCTGGTTTCCTTCCTGTGCCCCGTCGTAAGCCAGCGACCAGCGATCCGGATTTCGGCACATCGGGACCGAGACCATGACCAGACCTTCCATTCCCCTCGCGATCGAGGACATTTCCGCCTTTTCCCGCGCCTTGGCGCATCAGTTGCGCGCGGCCGAGTCCGCGCCGTCGCATCTGAGCCTGATGAACATGCTGGCCCGCGCGGGCGGGTTTCGCAACTTTCAGCATCTGCGCGCCGACCGGCTGGCCGAAGACCGGCTGACCGACGCGGCACCCGCGCCCGTGCCCGATCCGGCCCCCGTCGATCACCGCCGGATCGAACGGACGCTGACCCATTTCGACGAAAACGGGCGGCTCGTGCGCTGGCCGTCGCGGCGGGCGATGCAGGTGTTGTGTCTCTGGGCGCTCTGGGCGCGGCTGCCTGCGGGCCAGACCTGGACCGAGCGGCAGGTGAACGAGCGGCTGAACGCCTGGCACCTCTTCGGCGATGCCGCGCTGCTGCGTCGCGACCTCTTCGAGACCGGGCTGGTGACCCGCCAGCGCGACGGGTCGGACTATCGCCGGATCGAGCAGGCGCCTCCGCCCGAACCGCGTGCCCTGATCCGCCTGCTGGCGCAGCGCGGCTGATCTGCAAAAGGGGCTCGGGGCGGAACCCTTTTGTCCCGCCCCGGTTTTCCATCGTCATCGGCAAGAACCGTGCTACGCTGCCGGAAGGCGAGAAGCGCGGCCCACGCGCCCGTAAGGCGGGAGGAAAACGATGATCGTTCACAGCAGCAGGTTCGCGCCTGTGCCCCTGACCGGCCTGTCGGTCACCGAGAGATTGTTCCGGGGCCTGACGTCCCGTCCCGACGAGGTGGTGCTGGTCGACGGACCCTCGGGGCAGGGCCTGACCGCGGGCGCGCTGATGGACCGGATCCGGCGGCTGGGCGGCGGGTTGGCCGCGCGCGGGATCGGCAAGGGGGCGGTGGTGGCGCTGATGGCCCCGAACAGCCCCGATTTCGTCACGGTCTTTCATGGCGTGGCCTATGCGGGCGGCACCGTGACCCCGGTCAACCCGACCTATACCGCCGAGGAACTGGCCTTTCAGCTGAAGGACAGCGGGGCGCGTCTGCTGGTGACCGTGCCCGCCTGTCTGGACACCGCGCGCGCCGGGGCCGCGGCTGCCGGGCTGAGCGACATCGCGGTGATCGGGGCGGAGGCGCCCGACCGGGGGGCCGTGCCGCTCGAGGCGCTGATGGGGCCGCGGCTGGCGGCGCAGGTGCCGCTCGACGCCGCCCGCGACATCGCCGTGCTGCCCTATTCCTCGGGCACGACCGGCCTGCCCAAGGGGGTGCGGCTGAGCCACCGCAACCTGGTGGTCAATATCGACCAGGGGCTTGCCGCCTGCGACATGCGCCCCGGGGACTGGACGGTCGGGTTCCTGCCCTTCTTCCATATCTACGGGCTGACCGTGCTGATGAACATGGTGCTGGGCCACGGGGCCTCTCTGGTGACGATGCCCCGCTTCGATCTGGAGCTTTTCCTGCGGCTGGTTCACGAGCGCCGGACCCGAGAGCTTTACATCGTGCCGCCGGTCGCCGCGGCGCTGGCGCGTCATCCGCTGGTCGGTCAGTTCGACCTCGGCGCGGTCGAGACGGTGATCTGTGCCGCAGCCCCGCTGGGCGCCGCGCAGGGCGCGGAGCTGGCCGCGCGGCTTGGCTGCCGGGTGATGCAGGGCTGGGGCATGACCGAGCTGTCGCCCATCGGCACGATGTCGGCGCCCGGCCGTGACAAGCCCGGCGCGGTCGGCGTGGCGCTTCCCAATACCGAACTTCGGATCGTCGACCCCGAAACCGGCGCCGATCTGGGGCCGGACCAGCCGGGCGAGCTTTGGCTGCGCGGACCGCAAGTGATGCAGGGCTATCTGAACGCGCCCGAGGCCACCGCCGCGACCCTGACGCCCGACGGCTGGCTGAAGACCGGCGATCTGGCCAGCATCGATGCCGAGGGCTTCGTGACGCTGCACGACCGGCTGAAGGAACTGATCAAGGTCAAGGGCTTTGCGGTGGCCCCGGCCGAGCTTGAGGCGGTGCTGCTGACCCATCCCGACGTGCTGGACGCGGCGGTGGTCGGCCGGTCCGACCCCGAGGCGGGCGAACGGCCGGTCGCCCATGTGGTGCCACGGCCCGGGGCGGATGCGGATGCCGAGGCGCTGAAGGCCCATGTTCTGGCGCATCTGTCCCATTTCAAGGCGCTGGCAGAGGTGCATTTCGTCGAGGCGGTGCCGAAATCGGCCTCGGGCAAGATCCTGCGGCGGCTTCTGCGCGATGCCGCCTGATCCAGGGTGCAGTGCTGCGCGGGGGCTTGCCCCGGGGGCGCCAGAACGTGCTAGGGTCGGGCTCGGACATCCCGAAGGACAGGCGGTTACCAAGTGAAAAGACGCAGCTTTGCCGTGATCGGCCTTGGCACGTTCGGCAGCACTGTCGCCACCGAACTTGCGCGGTTCGGCAATCCGGTCATGGGGGTCGATCTCGACGACAAGATCGTCGGCCGCTATGCCGATGTGCTGTCCGAGGCGGTGATCGCCGACGGCCGCGACGAGCTGGCGCTGCGCGAGGCCGGGGTCGGCAATTACGACGTGGCGCTGGTGGCCATCGGCGAGGATCTCGAGGCCAACATCCTCTGTTCGATGAACGTCAAGATGCTGGGGGTGAAGGCGATCTGGGTCAAGGCGCTGTCGAAGACCCATCACCGCATCCTGTCGAAGATCGGCGTCGACCGGATCGTGTTGCCCGAACAGGAGGTCGGCCAGCATATCGCGCAGATGCTGCACAACCCGCTGGTGCGCGATTACGTGAGCCTCGGCAATGGCTTTCATGTCGTCGACCTGACCGTGCCCGAGCCGCTGGAGGGACGCGCGGTCGGCGATGTCAAGCTGTTGTCGGGCTACGACCTGCGGGCGCTGGGCGCGATGCGCGAGGGCGAGTTCCTGTCCTGCGAAGGCGGCGAGCTGCGGTTGAAGACCGGCGACAAGCTTCTGGTGCTGGGCCGCCGTGCCGATCTGCGCCGCTTCGGCGACGACCTGCTGGACGAGGCCTGAGCCCATGGCGCGCCTTGCCGCGCTGCGCAGCGGCCGCTTTCTGCCGCCGCCTCTGGCCCTGATGCTGACCTATGCGGCACTGATCGCGGCGGGCACGCTTCTGCTGAAACTGCCGGTGGCCCGGACCGTGGCGATGACCTGGTCCGACGTCGCCTTCACTGCGACCTCGGCGGTGACCGTGACCGGACTCGCGGTGCGCGATACCGGCACCGAATTCACCCTGTTCGGCCAGGCCGTGATCCTGGTGCTGATCCAGCTGGGCGGGCTGGGGCTCATGACCTTCGCGGTCCTGATCCTGACCATGCTGGGCCTGCCGGTCGGCATCACCCATCGCCATTACCTGCGCGAGGACCTGAACCAGACTTCGATGAGCGGTCTGATCCGGCTGACGAAGACGATCCTGCGCTTCGTGCTGGTCTGCGAGGCGGCGGGCACGGCCTTTCTGGCGGTGGTCTTCGTGCCCGAATTCGGCTGGCAGGCGGGGCTGTGGTCAAGCCTGTTCCATGCCGTCTCGGCCTTCAACAATGCAGGCTTTTCGCTTTACTCCGACAGTCTGACGGCCTGGGTCGCGCATCCGGTGGTCAATGTCACCGTGCCCGCCCTGCTGATCCTCGGCGGGCTCGGGTTTACTGTGGTCGCAGACATGCAGCGCCGCACCGGCTGGCGCGGCTATACCGTCCATACCAAGCTGATGCTGGTGGGCACGCTTGCGCTTCTGGTCTGGTCGACCGCGACCTTCGCGGTGCTGGAATGGACCAACCCGGCCACGCTGGGACAGTTCGATGCCGTCTCGACCAAGCTCTGGGCCAGCTGGTTTCAGGCCGCGACCACCCGCACCGCAGGGTTCAACACCGTCGATATCGGCGGGCTGACGCAGGCGACGACGCTGCTGTTCATGACGCTGATGATGGTCGGGGCGGGCTCGACCTCTACGGGCGGCGGCATCAAGGTCACGACCTTCATCGTGCTGCTGCTGGCCACGGTCAGCTTCTTCCGCCGCCATACCGCCATCGACGTCTTCGGGCGCCGTCTGGGGGCCGAGCAGATCATGAAGGTGCTGGCACTGTCGATGGTCAGCACCCTGACGATCCTGATCGCGCTGTTCGTGCTGATCCTGTTTCACGAGGGCGATTTCCTCGATCTGGCCTTCGAGACGGTTTCGGCCTTCGGGACGGTCGGGCTGAGCCGGGGCATCACCGGCGATCTCGATGCGGCGGGCCGGGCGGTTCTGATGGGGGTGATGTTCCTTGGCCGGGTCGGTCCGTTGACCCTGGGCTTCCTGCTGGCGGTACGCAGCCCGAAGCGGGTATCCTATCCTGCGGGCACGGTCTATCTGGGCTAGGCCGTCGCGGCGGTTCTGGCCATCGTGCCGCGTGGCCGGGTCTTCGGATATCGGAGACAAGGGCAACGCCATGACAGATCTTCACATCTCAGGCCGTCGGTCGGGAGCGGTCCGATGAGCCGCCTGTGGTCGGCCGCGCCGCTTCTGCTGACGCTGGCAAGCCTCTTCTGGGCGGGCAATTTCGTGCTGGGGCGCGCGGTCGGCGCCGGGGCTGCGGGCGATCTGGGGCCGGTGGCGCTGGCCTTCTGGCGCTGGGTCGCGGCCTTCGCGCTGGTGCTGGCGCTTGGCGGACGCCTGGCTTGGCGCGAGCGGCGCGAGATCGCCCGCGCCTGGCCTTTCCTGCTGTTCGCCGGGCTGATGTCGGTTTCCGCCTACAACACGCTGATCTATGTCGGGCTGCAATCGACCCCGGTGCTGAACGCATTGCTGCTGCAATCGGCGATTCCGGTGCTGATCCTCGTGGCGGGATTCGCGATCTACCGCGACCGCATCGGCTGGATGCAGGTGCTGGGCGTCGCCCTGTCGCTCGCAGGCGTGATCTGGATCCTGACCGAGGGCCATCCGGCGCGGTTGCTTGAGATCGGTCTGGGGCGCGGCGACGCGCTGGTGCTGCTGGGGGTCGCGGGCAACGCGGTCTATTTCGCGACCCTGCGCTCGGGGCCGAGGCTGCACCCGATGGCCTTTCTGGTAGCGATCTTCGGGCTTGGGCTGGCGCTTCTGGCACCGGTCTGGTGGCTTTCGGGGCATGAGCTGCCGCGCCAGCCGGTCGATGCGCTCAGCATCGGCTATCTGGCGGTCTTCGCCTCGCTGCTGGCGCTTCTGTTCTTCAATCGCGGGGTGGCGCTGATCGGCGCGGCGCGGGCGGGCGGCTTTCTGCACCTGATGCCGGTCTTCGGCAGCCTGCTGTCGGCGGTCTTTCTGGCCGAGATGCCACGGACCTACCATCTGATCGGCGGCGCCGTGGTGATCGCGGGCGTGCTGCTGGCGCAGGGCGTGTTGCGGCGGCCGGGGCTGCGCCGGGCCGCCGCGCAGAAAGCCTGAGACGTCTCAGCGGCCGAGCGCGATGCCTTCACGGCGCGGGTCGGCGCCCCCCTGCAGCGTCTCGCCGACCGAAATCGCGTGCAGCCCCGAATTCAGCTCGCGCGCGCCGACCTCGAAGCCAAGGGCTGCCAGCGGGTCGGCGAGGCTTTCGGCCGATGTGCCCTCTTCCAGATCGTAGGTGCCGAAGCGGTTGACCAGATGCGGCATCGCCACCGCCTGCTGCACATCCATTCCCCAGTCCAGATGCGCGACGATGGCCTGCGCCACATAGCCGATGATCCGGCTGCCGCCCGGGCTGCCGATCACCAGCGAGGGCTTGCCGTCGGTCAGCACGATGGTCGGCGCCATCGACGAGCGCGGCCGCTTGCCGGGCTCGACCCGGTTGGCGATGGGGCGGCCGGCCTCATGGGTCTCGAACGAGAAGTCGGTCAGTTCGTTGTTCAAGAGAAAGCCGCGCACGAACAGGCGCGAGCCGAAGCCGTTCTCGATGGTCGTGGTCATCGAGAGCGCATTGCCGTCCGCATCGACGATCGAGATATGCGAGGTCGAGGGAAACTCGATGGACCGGTCGTCGGCGCGAAGCCCGGCATGGTCCCATTTGGGATCGCCGGGGGCGACTTCGGGCAGCGCGTCGTCGCCCGCGATCAGTTTCGCGCGTTCCGCCAGATAGGCGGGGTCCAGAAGCCCTTTCGCCGGGACCGGCACGAAGTCGGAATCGGCCATGTAGCGGCCGCGGTCGGCGAAGGCCAGCCGCGAGGCATCGCCGATCAGCCGCCAGCTTTCGGCGGACTCGGGGCCAAGCGCCGCCAGATCGTAGGGTTCAAGCAGGCCGAGGATCTGGCCCACGGTCAGCCCGCCCGACGAGGGCGGCCCCATCCCGCAGACCTCGTGGCCGCGATAGGGGGTACAGACCGGCGTGCGCTCCTTCACCCGGTACAGCGCCAGATCGATCGACGACAGCACTCCCGGGTTGCCCTTGGCACCGCGCACGGCGGTGACGATGTCCTCGGCGATGGCGCCGGTATAGAAAGCGCGGCTGCCGTCCCGCGCGATCTGGCGCAGCGTGTCGGCATAGGCCGGGTTCAGAAGCGTCGTGCCCGTGGCGATGGGGGCGCCTTCGGGAAAGAAATAGGCTTCGGTCGCGGGATGGCGGCGCAACCGCTCTTCGTCCTCGGCCACCAGCCCCGCCAGCCGGGGCGAGACCGCGAAGCCCCCCTCGGCCAGTCCGATGGCGTCCTCGAACAGGTCGGCCCAGGCGATCCGGCCCCAGCGCCGATGCGCCTCTTCCAGCAGCATCGGCGTGCCCGGCGTGCCGACGGACCGCCCGCCGACGACCGCGTCGTAGAACTCCAGCGGCTCGCCTTCGGGGGTCTGGAACAGCCGGGGCGTGACGGCCAGAGGCGCGGTCTCGCGCCCGTCAAGCGTGGTCAGTTCGCCGGTTTCGGCATCGTACCAGACGAGGAAGGCGCCGCCGCCAAGGCCCGAGGATTGCGGCTCGACCAGACCCAGAACGGTCTGGACCGCGACCATGGCGTCGGCCGCGCTGCCGCCCTTGGCAAGGATCCGGGCGCCCGCCTCGACCGCCAGCGGGTTGGCGGCGGCGACCATCCAGTCCTGCGCCTCGGTCGGGCGGCCGGCCTCGCGGCTGTCCCAGGCGGTGCGGGCCTCCGGCGAAATCCCGGCAAGGGCCTCGGTCGCCGAGGCCGCTTCGGGGGCGACGGCATCTGCCGCCTGCTGTGCGGTGGCGGTGCTGGCGCAGGCGGCCAGCAGCAGGGCAATCGGCCAGTTCGGCATGTCGGTTTCCTCCCTTTTCGGCGTGTGATCCGCCAAGCCTACACGCGATGGGCGAGATGCCGAACCCCGGGTGCGGGTAACCTTGCGGAAGGACCGTTGACCCGGGGGCGATCCTGCGCAAGCTGGGACCATGCGTTTCGAGGTGCTGCATCGGACGGTCTATCGCTATTCGGGCCCGGTCCGGCTTGGCCCGCATCTGCTGCGCCTGACGCCCCGGCCCGGCCGTGTCGCGGAGCTTTCCCATGCCCTCACGGTCACGCCGCAGCCGGTGGCCCGGCGGGACGAGACCGATGCCCATGGCAACCGCGTCACCCGGCTGGAGTTTGCGGGCGAGACCCGGGCGCTGATCCTCGAAAGCCGCTTTACGCTGAGGACTTGGGCCGGGCGGGAGGCCCCGGAGGGCGGCCCTGTGCCGCCCCTCTGTGCCGTTGCCCCCGAGGTCGCGGCCTTCGCGGCGGCGCTGGGTCCCCCCGGCGGCGAACCGGACCGGTTCCTGACGGCTCTGACCGAGGCGCTCCATGCCCGGATCGCGCGGCAGGTCCGGCCGACCGGCGCCGCCTGGCCGGCGGAGGTGACGCTGGCGCGCGGGCAGGGCGCCTGCCGCGATCTGGCGGTTCTTTTCATCGCCGCGGCCGCGAGCCGCGGGATCGCGGCGCGGTTCGTCAGCGGCTATCAGGCCGAAAGCGAGCGTCCGGGCGGCCCGCGCCACATGCATGCCTGGCCCGAGGCGCTGGTACCGGGCCTGGGCTGGTGCGGCTACGATCCGACCCATGGCTGCGCGGTCGGCGCTGGTCATGTCGCGCTGGCCGTGGCGCCCGATCAGGCCGGGACCATGCCGGTCGAGGGCGGCTTTATCGCGGGGCCGGTGACGGCCGCGATGGAGGTCGATCTGCGGGTCGCGACCGCGCCGGACGGCGCTGCGCCCGATTGAAGCAGCGGCCCCGCTTGGTCCATTGGCTGAAGCCCGGCTATCCTCGGGCGCCGGGGCGGGACAGGAGGTTGGCGATGCGCGAGGCACGGACAAGCAGGACCCATCCTCTTCAAATCGCCGAGGTCTCGGTCGGGCCGGGCCACGGTCGGATCGGCATCACCTTCTGTCCCGGCAAGCACGACCCGGTGGCCAGCACCGGCGCCTGGGCGCGCGATCTCGATGCCGATCTGGACACCATTGCGGGCTGGGGCGCGCGGCTGGTCCTGAGCCTGGTCGAGGAGGCCGAGCTTGTCGCCTTGAAGGTGCCGGGGCTTGGTGCGGGCGTGCGGGCGCGGGGGATGGTCTGGCGGCACCTGCCGATCCGCGACTATTCGGTGCCGGACGATTTCTTCGAGCGCCAATGGACGACGACCGGCCCCGAGATCCGCACGATCCTGCGGCAGGACGGCGATGTGCTTGTCCATTGCAAAGGCGGGCTCGGCCGGGCCGGGATGATCGCGGCGCGGCTGCTGGCCGAGCTTGGCGTGGCGCCCCCGGAGGCGATCCGTGCCGTGCGGCGGGCGCGGCCCGGCGCGATCGAAACCCCGGCGCAGCTGGCGCTGGTGCGGCGCACAGAGCCCGCGGACGACCGGCACTTGGATCTGGCGGCGCTTGAGCGGACGGGCGGGCGGCTGGGCAGCAATCCGGGCGGGGTCTATCGAGATGCCGAAGGGCGCCGGTTCTATATCAAGGAGCTGGAGAGTCCGGCCCATGCGCGCAACGAACGGATCGCGGCCGCGCTCTACCGGCTGGCGGGGGCGCCGACGCTGACCTACCGCCCGACCGTCGACCCCTGCCAGGTCGCAACCGAGTTCGTGACGCTGGAAAAGGCCCATGCCGCGCAGTTCACCGAGGAGGAGCGGCGGGCGGCGCAGCACTGGCTGGGGGTGCATGCCTGGACCGCGAACTGGGATGCGGCGGGCTTCGACGGCGACAACCAGGGCGTGGCGGGGGGCCGGGTGCTGACCCTCGATGTCGGCGGCGCGCTGGAGTTCCGCGCCTGCGGCGACCCCAAGGGCCGGGCCTTCGGCGCGGAGGTGGCCGAACTTGACCGGCTGAGGGATGACCCCGACAACCCGCATGCCGTGCGGCTTTTCGGCGATATCGCCCCGGCGGCGCTGGCCGAGGCCGTGCGCGTCGTCACCGGCCTGCCCGACGAGGCGATCCGCGGCACCGTCGAGGGCAGGGGCGGCAGCGCACGGCTGACCGAGAAGATGATCGCCCGGAAGGCCGATCTGGCCGCGCGTCTGGGGTGACGCGGGGCTCAGGCTAGGTCCAGCAGCCCCGGCACCTGCGCCCGGATGGCCTCGGCGACGGCGTGGTCCAGCCGGTCCAGCCAGCGCGCGGGGATTGCCTCCGTCCCCCAGGTCGCGCCCGCCAGCATGCCCGCCAGCGCACCAGTGGTGTCGGCATCGCCGCCCTCGTTGACGGTGCGGATCAGGCAGTCCTCGAAGCTGTCGGCCGCGAGATAGTGGTGCAGCACGGTCTGCATCGTGTCGACGACATAGGCCGAACACTGGCCGCGATAGGGCTCGAACCGGAAGTCGCGATGGGCCTCGATCAGCGCGGTGGCCTCGTTCCGGACCGCGCCGGGGCCCTCGCCGCCGATCAGGCGATGAACCATGCGCACGAGGCTCAGGCAGGCGGCATCGGACAGCGGGTGGTGATGGGTGGTGCGGGCCTGGGCCAGCGTCCAATCCTCGGCCCGGTCGGGCGCGCCCAGCGTCGCCAGCGCGACCGGCAGCACCCGCATCGCGCCGCCATTCCCGGCATCGCCTTCGGACCGCGGCCCCTCGACCGTTCCCCTGTTCAGGAAGCGCTGGATGCCCCGCCGGCAGGTATTGCCAACATCGGCGGGGCCGGTCTTCAGCCAGGCGGCGAAGGCCTCGCACAGATCCTGCGGATCGAGCCCGCCGCAGCGGATGAGCGAGGCGCCCAGGGCCAGCGACATCTGGGTGTCGTCGGTGACCTGACCGGGGGCGAGGCGCAGCCAGCCGCCGCCGATGATCTCGCGGTGCTGGCCGTACTGGGCCGCGATTTCGCGCCGGGTCATGAATTCGACGGTCGCGCCAAGCGCGTCGCCGATGGCAAAGCCCAGATAGGCGGCCAGCGCACGGTCGGTCGGGTCGGGGCGCGTCGCGTCAGACATAATCGACGCTTACCCGGAATTCGCCCCCGATCGCCAGATATTCGCGTTCGCCCCGCAAAAGATGCGAGGGCAGCAGACCGGGAAAGAACAGGATCTTGCACAGCGGCACCCGGGCCGTGAGGATCCGGTCGCCGAAACAGTCGGCCACCTCGCGGTCGGAAGAGAACGAGACGAGGTTGTTCAGCCGGATCACCGCCTCGCGCCGGTCGGTGCGCTCGACGATCAGGTGGCGTTCGACATCGTTGATGCCGCGATAAAGGGTCAGATGGCTCTGGCCGGGAAAGGCGAAAGTCCGGATCGCCCACTGGCAAAACTCGAACAGCAGGTCGAGCTGGACCCAGATCGCGTTGTTGTGGAACTGGCTCGACATCTTCTCTTCGGTATAGACCTCCCAGGCCGGGCCGGGCACCGCGTCGATGATCTCCTTGTGAAACGACGGGCAGACCCCGAACCGGCTTTCGACCCAGCCCTTCAGCACCGCGCCCGCAGGGCCGTTGCTGTCGAAGCTCCAGCCCTGGATCAGCCGCAGGAAGGACGACCGGAACCGTTGACGCCCGGCCGAGGGCACGTCGCGTTGTTCGTCGTCGATGCCGAACATGGCCATCATGTAGGCATGGAAAGCCTCGCCCGCCTCGGCCAGATCGGCGGCCTGGTCGAGCATGCCGAAGAGCCCCTGGTTCATCTCCTGCACGCCCCAGATATGCAGCGGCGCGGGCGCGTCGTTGAAGGCGCAGCTTTCCAGCCATTCCGAGGACCGACCCACCAGGTTGGTCGAATGGCGGGGGCCGCGCCGGGCAAGAGAGGGCTGGTCGTCCATCGCCGGTATCATGCGTCCTTGCCGGGCGGCGGGAAAGCCCCGTGGCGCCCTGGTCGAAGCGGCGATTTGGCGCCATGCGGCCGGGCCTAGGCGCCTCTGACGCCCCGCGTTCCGGCCGCCTTCATTGCGACGTTACAAAGCCGCGCCATGAGGTCTTGAGCAGATTGCGTGGAGAGTTACGATGACGTTGCGACTTTGGGGGATGAGTTCGATGCTTGCCCTCGCCGCGGGCTCGGTCGGTGCCGAAGGTAACGCCGGGATGAATTTCAACCGGATTGCATCCTTTCCGGTGGTCGAGAACATGGCCGAGGGCGAGGACCGGTCCCGCGAAAGCTCGGCAGAAATCATCGACGCGACCGCCGACGGCATGACGCTGGTCTATACCGACAGCCCGCTCGGCGTGCTGGGGATGATCGACATCGCCGATCCGGCGGCGCCGAAGCCGCTGGGCAATGTGGTTCTGGACGGCGAGCCGACCAGCGTCGCGGTGCTGAGTCAGACCGCCTTCGTCGGCATCAACACGTCGGAAAGCTACACCAACCCGTCGGGGCGGCTGGCCTCGATCGACATCGCCAGCCGGACCGAGACCGGGTCCTGCGATCTGGGCGGCCAGCCCGACAGCGTGGCCAAGGCGCCCGACGGCAGCTTTCTGGCCGTGGCCATCGAGAACGAGCGCGATGAAGACCTGAATGACGGGGTCCTGCCGCAGATGCCAGAGGGCTGGCTGGTGCTGGTCGGGCTGAAGGATGGTGCGCTGGATTGCGCCAGCCTCAAGAAGGTGGACCTGACCGGGCTGGCCGAGATCGCCCCGGACGATCCCGAACCGGAATTCGTCTCGATCAATGCCGCCGGCGAGACGGTCGTGACGCTGCAGGAAAACAACCATATCGCGGTGGTGGCGCGGGATGGCACGGTGCTGTCGCAGTTTTCGGCCGGGGCGGTCGATCTGGACGGGATCGACGCGACCGACGAGCGCGCCGCGCTGATCTTCACCGAAAGCCAGAAGGGCCGGAAGCGCGAACCCGACGGCGTGACCTGGATCGACGACGATCATTTCGCCACCGCGAACGAGGGCGATTACGAAGGCGGCAGCCGCGGCTGGACGATCTTTTCGAAGGACGGGCAGGTCGTCTATGAAAGCGGTCCCTCGCTGGAATATGCCATCGTCCAGATCGGCCACTACCCGGACAAGCGCTCGGATGCGAAGGGCGTCGAGCCCGAAAGCGTCGTCTTCGGCCGGTTCGGCGACACGCCGCTGCTGGTCGTGGGCACCGAGCGCGCCTCGGTCGCGGCGGTCTATGACCTGACCGACCCGGCCGCGCCGGTGCTCAAGCAGCTGCTGCCCTCGGGGATCGGGCCGGAAGGGTTCGTGACGATCCCGTCGCGCAACCTCCTGGTCTCGGCCAACGAGACCGATCTGGTCGCCGACGGGGCGGCGCGGTCGCATGTCATGGTCTACCAGTATCAGGAGGCGCCTGCCGCCTATCCGATGCTGACCTCCGAAGGCATGGACGAGCTGACCGGCTGGGGCGCCATCTCGGGCTTCGTCGCGGGCGAGCCCGGCACGCTTTATGCCGTGAATGACAGTTTCTACGGCTACCAGCCGACGATCTTCCGGATCGACACCACCCGGACCCCCGCCCGCATCGTAGAGGCGATTCGGGTCACCCGGGCGGGCCGGCCGGCGCAGAAGCTGGACCTTGAGGGCATCACCCTCGACGGCGCGGGCGGGTTCTGGCTTGCCTCCGAGGGCAACAGCGCCAAGCTGGTGCCGCATGCGCTGTATCACGTGAACGCCAAGGGCGAGATCAAGGAAGAGGTGGCACTGCCGCCCGAACTGTTGGCCAACGAGACCCGCTTCGGGTTCGAGGGCATCACCAAGGTGGGCGATACGCTCTGGATGGCGGTTCAGCGCGAATGGGCGGACGATCCCAAGCATCAGGTCAAGCTGGTCGCCTACGACACCGTGGCCAAGACCTGGGGCGCGGTCCGCTACGAGCTGGCGACCCCGGAAACCGGCTGGGTTGGTCTGTCCGAGATCGTGGCCCATGGCGACTGGGTCTATCTCATCGAGCGCGACAACCAGATCGGCACCGCGGCGGTCACCAAGAAGATCACCCGCGTGGCCCTGTCCGACTTGCAGCCCGCACCGCTGGACGGTCCGCTGCCGGTGGTGACCACGGAGCTGGTGCGCGACCTGATCCCCGATCTCACGGCCACGGGCGGTTATGTGCTCGACAAGGTCGAGGGGCTGGCGATCGACGCGGATGGCACGCTGTGGGTCGCGACCGACAATGACGGGGTGGACGACCACTCGGGCGAGACCATGTTCTTCGCCGTGAAGCCCTGAGGGAACGCGCAAGGGGGCGGGGCCGCCATCGGGCCCCCCCCCTTTCTGGCCCGGAAGGCCGCGGAACGGGCGCTTTGGCGCCCACGAGTCGGACCCGAAGCACGCGATTCCCGGCGCGCGGGCCGAAATCCGGGAAAACCACGCCTGAAGCCCGGGCTGTGGATAACTAAAAATCGTTTGGCGTCAGTGTCTTGTGGGATTTCTGGCGGCTCGACGGCGATTTCTTCAAAAAACTGCTTGCGGGTCTCGGCGTGGACCCGTAGATAGCCCCTCACCGGCG